>JAFDGA010000004.1:0-161024 GCA_019309545.1 Deltaproteobacteria bacterium | reverse complement strand
ACCGCCCTCATTTTGAGGACCATTTCAAATGTCAGGATCCCGCGATGATGGCATTGAAACAATTTTTCCGATATCCCAAAATTTTGCTTTCATGATATAATTCCTTTACCTGGGCGGAGGATAGGGCAACGCTGGAGAGCGACCTGAGCGCCGACCCCGGGGAGCGTACGGATGGGCAGGGCAGTTTGCCCTGTCCTTTCTTTTCCTGCCAATCCGGTGCTCCGCAAAGCGATAAACTCCGGCGGTGCAGGGGCAGAGCCCCAGCCTGGTTTGCTTCCCAGCAAGCCCTAAATTCTGAGGGAGTCAAATAACCCACACTGCTGTGGGAGCAGGCCCTCCGGTTAACGGCTCCTCATGAGAATCTGACAGAATTTTAATTGTAAATTAATATAATTAAGGCAGCATAATGTTATAATCTGGTCAGGACTTATTTAGGAGAAAGTTATGGCCAAAGAACATATCTTGGTGGTAGAGGACGAAGAGGATATCCTGGAACTGGTCAGATATAACCTGTCCCGAGAAGGTTTCCACCTAACCGGAGTGACTTGCGGGGAAGAGGGTTTGAAAACCGCCCGGAACATGGGACCGGATCTGATTTTACTTGATCTGATGTTGCCCGGGATGGACGGCCTGGAGGTCTGCCGGGTGCTGAAACACGATGGCAAAACTCAATATATTCCGATTGTTATTCTAACGGCCAAAGGAGAAGAAGCGGATATCGTGGCCGGCCTGGAACTGGGAGCCGACGATTATATCACCAAACCCTTCAGTCCCCGGGTATTGATTGCCCGGGTGCGGGCCGTGCTGCGCCGCCGGGCTATTGAACCCCCGGGAGAGACCTCCCCGTTAACCATTCATGAACTGGCCATCCACCCCGGACGCCATGAGGTCATGGTGGCTGGCCAGCCGGTGGACCTGACGGTGACCGAGTTCCGACTGTTGCACATGTTGGCCCGGCGTCCGGGTTGGGTATTCACCCGCACCCAGATCATCAACGGGGTCCACGGTGATGATTATCCGGTCTCAGATCGCTCTATCGATGTCCAGATCGTTGGCCTGCGCAAAAAGCTGGGATCTGCTGGCAATTATATTGAAACGGTGCGGGGAGTCGGGTACCGCTTTAAGGAATGACTCATGCGCCGCAAACGGCTTCTCTGGCATCTTTATCCTTCCTATCTGATAATCACTATTATCTCCCTGGTTGCAGTCACCTGGTATATCTCCCGGGTCTGGGAACAGCTCTATCTGAAGCAGATGGCGCTGGATCTGGGAGATCAGGCCAGCCTGCTGGCCATGCAGGTGCAAAAAAGGCTGGGATCGTACCAAGTGGCGGAGATAGACGCCTTGTGTAAATCCTGGGGGCAAGCCAGCCATACCCGCTTCACGATTATCCTGCCCTCGGGCCAGGTCCTGGGTGACTCCCACCAGGACCCGGCTGAGATGGATAACCATGCCGATCGGCCAGAGATCCAAGGGGCGCTGGCCGGCCAAACAGTGACCATTACCCGCAAAAGTTACACCCTGAACCAATACATGATGTATGTGGCCCTTCCCCATAAGGAGCAGGGCCAGGTGAGCGGGGTGGTGCGGGCCGCCATTCCGGTGACTACCATTGATCAGGCCTTGAAGGCAATCTATGTCAAAATAGCCCTGGGGGGGCTGGCTATTGCCCTGATAGCGGCCGCTCTGAGCTTATTCATCTCCCGCCGCATCACCCGGCCGCTGGAGGAGATGAAGCGGGGGGCGGCCCGCTTTGCCCAAGGCAACCTGGATCGCAAGGTGCCGGTGCCCGCCTCAGATGAGTTGGGCAGCCTAGCAGAAGCCTTGAACCAAATGGCGGCCCAGCTAGATGACCGCATCCGCACCATCCTGAGACAACGTCAAGAACATGAGGCCATCCTGTCCAGTATGGTAGAAGGGGTGATCGCCGTCGATCGTCAGGGGCACATCATCACCCTGAATACCGCCGGGGCCCGATTGCTTGGGGTGGAACCCCATGCCGTCCGGCACCGCAGTATCCAGGAAGTAATCAGAAATACCGACCTGCAATGGTTTGTCAGCCGGGCCCAGAGCGCCATCGCGCCGATTGAAGGCGAAATCGTCTTAAACGATGAGGAAGAGCGGTTTTTGCAGGCGCACGGCACCCAACTGCGAGATCTCCAGGGGGCTCCGATCGGGGCTTTGATCGTGGTTCACGATGTCACCCGGCTGCGGGGGCTGGAGAATGCCCGGCGGGACTTTGTGGCCAATGTCTCTCATGAACTCCGCACTCCGATCACCTCCATCAAAGGCTTTGTCGAGACCTTGCAGGACAGGGCCTTGGCGGAGCCGGAGAAAGCCCAAGAATTTTTAGACATTATCGCCCGCCAAGCTGACCGTCTCAACCAAATCATTGAGGACCTGCTCAGCCTATCCCGACTCGAACAAGAGGCCGATCAGGTAAAATTCAGCCTGATCAAAAGCCCGATTAACGAGGTTATACAGGGTGCCGTCCAGGCCTGCGCCAGTCGCGCCGCAGCCAAGGGCATCAATATAGTCACCGTTAGTAAAAATGACGTGCAGGCCCCGATAAATCCCCATCTCCTGGAACAGGCGTTGGTGAATCTGATTGACAACGCCATTAAATACAGCCCCGCCGGGAGTATCGTCCAGGTTAAGACCGACAGCCAGCCCCAGGAAATTATCATCCGCGTGGAGGATCAAGGGATCGGCATCAGCAAAGAGCATCAGTCCCGCATCTTTGAACGCTTCTATCGCGTCGATGCCAGTCGGAGTCGCAAGATCGGCGGCACCGGCCTGGGGCTGGCCATAGTCAAACACATTGCCCAGGCCCATGGCGGCCGGGTGACGGTGGAAAGCACGCCTGGCAAGGGGAGCGTATTTTCCTTGCATCTTCCTCAGAATCAATTCTAAGCAAGCCTTGGGCTTCCTAACCGTAATTTAATTAATTTTAAAGTAATTCCTGACTTTCCCCTTATAAACCGCAAATATCATCCGTGTAACCTTCATTGGCAAGTCTGACCTAAAGCTGTAACCCGCGGCCAAGGTCAAATTACCGGGAGACTCCTCCCAACCTGCCATTGAGAAACCAAATTAGCCAGAAATAGAGGAGGAAGCCAGAGGCCCGGGCTACGAAAAATTTAATTATAAGAGCAACTTTCTATGCGTCTCAAAGAAAGGGGTGATAGGGACAAAATCAACAGGGATTTGGGTTTAGGGCTAAAGTGCGGAGGAGGTGAATCGATTCAGATTCATGGCTTAAATCAAAAACAAGCATAAGGTGAAAGGAGAATAGAGGTGACGAACCCGGTAACCGAACCAAAGGTTGGACCCCGGCCCATACATTATCAATTGGTCAGGCGTGGGAGCCATCGTTTTGCTTTACTGGCCTTGGTGGCCTTAGTCCTGGCCGTTATTCTGGGAACGGCCTCCCCCGGAGCGGCCCGTGATCCGCTTTTGGAGGTGTTGATTCGCAAGGGGGTCCTCACTCCCCAGGAAGCCAAACAGGTTGAACAAGAAGCCCAAGAGCTGGAAAAACAACAGGCTCAGGAAGTCGAACAGCAGGTAGAACAAAAGGTTGAGGACAAAGTAAAGCAGGCTGAAAAACGGGTTGCGCTAAAGGCCGCCGAAGCTACCAAAGGCATGGTACCCAAGGCCTTAAAAGACCTGCGCATCGGGTTCCTGGGCTATGTGGACTACTCGGTAGGACAACAGTCCCAGCCGGAATGGAACGCCTCGGGCGGTCGGTGGAAAAACACCTCCTATAACCAGTTTGACCTGACCCGCGCCTACATTACCATCAAAAAGAAGATCACTCCCTGGCTGTCGGTCCGGGCCACCCTGGACCGTCACCGACCTAACAGGCAAGATTATGAAGTCCGGTTCAAGTACTATTATGCCGAGTTGCGGCCCCCTAATCTGGGGTTCTTGACCGATATGAAATCCGAAATCGGGATGGGGCACATGCCCTGGCTCGATTTTGAAGAGCATATCAACCCCTACCGCTGTCAGGGGACCATGGCCATTGAGCGAGCGGGAATCTTCAATTCTGCGGATTTAGGCGTTAGTCTGCGGGGCTACTTCGGCGGTCGGCTGCCGGAATCCAAGGTGATAATCGGGGATAGTCACTACGACGGCCTCTATGGCAGTTGGCACTTCGGGGTTTATAACGGCGCCAGTTATCACAACCGGGAAAACAATGACAACAAGGTGGTGGAATACCGGGTGACCCTGCGGCCCCTGCCCTATTACCGGTGGCTGGCTGGCTTGCAACTGAGCTATTTTGGCCTGTATGGGAAAGGTAATGACAGTATTTCCACCTCGGGACAACTGGCCGCGGCTGCGCCCCTGGCCACTGACCCCAATTACTTTGCCGATTGGATCGTCCATCTGGTGATGCTGAGTTACCAGAACCCCTGGGTCACTTTCACCGGCCAGTATTACGCGGCCAAAGGCGGTCAGGAAGGCCGCCGGGTCACTCCGACCGGCGCCGGCCTGTGGGGTCAGGGTTTTTCCTTGTTCGGCAATGTCAGGTTTCCCTGGTGGAAACGGCGCTTGAACCTGTTTGCCCGCTTTGACTATTACGATGCCGACAAAGACAATGATTTTTACCCCAGCGCCATGTATCACAAATGGATAACCGGCGTGGCTTATGAAGTTTATAAGAAAAACCTGTTGTTGTTGGTTTTCGAAACCACCAAATTTGGCCGCAATATCGACCGTTGGATCGGTTGGAACGGCACCCGCGGGGCTTTGCTCAGTCCGGCCGGCTTTAACACCGCCCTGGGAGACGATAAACGGTTCCAGATGGTTTATCAGATCTACTTTTAGGATTGGGCCGCGGAAAATCGAATCGGTCCCTGCGACTTCGACCCCAGCAGCAATGCGGTTATGACAAGTCTGTGGTGCATTTGTGCAAAATTAACCGGATCTTAACCAAAGTCTAACATTTTTTATCCAAACTTAATTATCCCGATAGGCAATTTTCCCTGCCGGGATCCAGAGGAGGTTGGCAATGAAGAAAACTCTGTGTCTGGGGTTATCCTTGGCTTTCATTTTGGGGATAGTGGGCTTGGCTCAGGCCGAAACCATGAAGATCAATGGCGCCGGGGCTTCCTTCCCTTACCCGGTCTATTCCCAATGGGCTCATAAATACAAAAATCTAAAAGGGATAGAAGTCAATTATCAATCGATTGGCTCCGGGGGCGGCATTGCCCAGATCAAGGCCAAAACCGTTAACTTCGGCGGCACGGATAAGCCATTGAAGCTTGCGGAGCAGAAAGCATCCGATCTGCTGATGTTCCCTATGCTGATCGGCGGTATCGTCCCGGTGGTCAATATTCCAGGCATCAAAGCCGGGGAGCTGCAGCTTTCCCAAGAGCTGTTAGCCGATATTTTTCTGGGTAAAATCAAATCTTGGAATGACCCCGCGATTAAAAAGGTCAATCCTAAACTGAAGCTGCCCCAGCAGGCGATCACCATTGTCCACCGGGCTGATGGCTCCGGCAGCACCTGGCTGTTTACCCACTATCTGAGCCAAATTTCCCCGGACTGGAAAGCCAAGGTCGGTTACGGCAAAGTGGTCTCCTGGCCCACCGGCATTGGCGCTAAGGGCAACGAAGGGGTGGCGGCCAACGTTAATAGAATAGCGGGCAGCATCGGCTACGTGGAATATGCCTATGCCATCAAGGGCAAGTTGACTTATGCCAAATTACAAAATCAGGCTGGCAAATTTGTCGCTCCCAGCATTGAGTCCTTCCAGTCGGCGGCGGCTTATGCGGATTGGCAAAACGCGCCGGGCTATTACATGGTGCTCACCAACCAGCCCGGGGACAACACCTGGCCTATCGCCGGGGCGACTTTTATCCTGATCAATAAGACCCAACCGGATGCCAAACTGGCCAAGGCCATGTTGGAATATTTTGATTGGTGCTTTAAACATGGCAGCGATATCGCCGAAAAACTGCACTATGTCCCCATGCCCCAGGAAGTGATCAAGATGGTGGAGGCCTCCTGGACCCAGGAAGTTAAGGCCGACGGCCAGGCAGTGTGGCAGTAAAATATAAATCCACTGATCCAGATTTATCATGCCCGGCGATGATTTAATCAAATGCTGCAACCGTAAGGGCGACCTGCCGGGTCGCCCTTACGGGGTACATAAAGGAGTTGGTAGTGCGGGAGAATAGAATTCTAAAATTTCCGCAGCTCTGGCCCAAAACCGGGGCGGAATCCGCCGGTGACATTGGATTTCGCTGGCTCTCAGGCCTTTGCGCCTCTCTGGTGCCGTTACTTATTTGGACCATCTTTCTTCAGCTACTGTGGTACTCGCTCCCCACCATCAAAACCTTTGGACCGGGTTTTCTGGTCTCACAAGCCTGGAACCCGGTCACCCAGGAATTTGGCGCGGCCAGCAGTATTTTTGGCACGGTGGTATCGACCCTGATCGCCATGCTGCTGGCGGTGCCCTTAAGTATGGTGATCGCCCTGCTGCTGGTGGAGTTGGCCCCGCCCCGGCTCAGCCGGGTGATCGGCACCCTGATCGAACTGTTGGCGGCCATTCCCAGCATCATTTATGGCATGTGGGGCCTGTTCGTCTTTGCCCCGTTTATGGCTGATTATGTGCAGCCGGCCCTGGCTGATACCCTGGGCTTCCTGCCGCTTTTTCAAGGGCCGCCCATGGGCATCGGCATGCTGACCGCGGGGATCATCCTGGCCTTTATGATCCTCCCTTTTATTACCATGATCACCCGGGACGTGTTTTTGCTGGTGCCGCCGGTGGTAAAAGAATCGGCCTATGGTATGGGGTCCACCACCTGGGAGGTGACCTATAAAGTCACCATCCCTTATGGTCTGGTCGGGGTGCTGGGGGCCTGCTTTTTGGGGCTGGGCCGGGCCTTGGGCGAAACCATGGCCGTCACTTTTGTAATTGGCAATACTCATCGTATCTCGGCCTCGCTGTTTGCCCCGGGCAACAGCATTGCCTCCTGTCTGGCCAATGAGTTCGCTGAGGCCACAGAGCCCTTATATGTCAGTTCCTTGATTGCCCTGGGGTTGGTCCTGTTCATTGTCACCTATCTGGTGCAAGTACTCTCCCAAATAATGTTGCGGCGCATGTATCGCGCCTGGAGTGTAGGGTTATGAACCGTCGGCCCCCCACCGGACGCCGTCTGATTAATTTTTTGGTGAGTGGTTTTGCCGTTATCGCAGCGCTGTTGGGCATCCTGTTATTGGGATGGATTACCCTGGAAGTTGTCTTGCGCGGTCTGGCGGCGATCAATTTCGACTTTTTCCTTAAGCTGCCCACTCCACCCGGTATGCCGGGGGGCGGCCTGGCCAACGCTATCGCCGGGACCTTGGCCATGACCGGGATGGCCACCCTGATTGCGGTCCCGTTGGGACTGTTGGGAGGAGTCTACCTGGCCGAATATGGCCAAGAATCGCGGCTGGCGGATAATAGCCGCTTTTCCTCCAATGTCCTGATGGGCATGCCCTCTATCATCATCGGGATGTTTATTTATGCCATCGTCGTGGTGCCCCTAAGACACTTTTCCGGATACGCCGGGGCCTTGGCGCTGGCGATCATTATGTTGCCGGTTATCGCCCGGACCACCGAAGACATGCTGCGCCTGGTTCCCAACACCCTGCGGGAAACGGCCTTGGCCTTGGGCGCGTCCCGTTGGAAAGTAACCGTATTGATCGTCTTTCGAGCCGCCCGGGCTGGTTTGATCACCGGGGGCTTGCTGGGAGTAGCCCGGGTCAGTGGCGAAACTGCTCCGCTATTATTTACTGCCCTGAACAGCCCTTATTGGTTCCGTTCCCTGGGGGAACCCACAGCCAATTTAACCGTAACCATCTTCAATTATGCCATGTCCCCCTACAGCGACTGGCAGCAGATGGCCTGGGGGGCATCGCTGCTGATTACCTTTGGGGTCCTGGCCCTTAACTTAACGGCGCGTTTCGTCCTCCAGGAAAAGAAATAAACCAAACTTGCCGGTCAGCCGATAATTACCGTAGGGGCAATCCGCCGGGCCGCCTATACAAACACCCACCGAATCACAATTGCAGAAAAAGGTCATGGAAAAAATGAATACTTTACAACCTGCCATGGTCATTGAGCCCCCGGAGGAAACCCTGAAACCGCCTTGGCCTGAACCAAAGCCCGGCATCAAGCTCTCGGTCCGCCACCTGGATTTCTACTATGGCAGTCAGCAGGCTTTATTCGATAATAACCTGAACATCGCCCAGAATCAGGTGACTGCCATTATTGGTCCGTCAGGCTGCGGCAAATCGACTCATATTCGGGTATATAATCGGATTTTTGAACTTTACCGGGACCAGCGGGCCACGGGTGAGGTACTACTGGATGGGAAAAATATTTTAGATCCCTCTCAAGACCTTATGGAGCTTCGACGTCGGGTCGGCATGATTTTCCAGAAACCAACCCCTTTCCCGATGAGTGTGTTCGATAATGTTGCATTTGGTTTAAAATTGCATTATCGTATGAATAAGAGTGAAATGGCCGATCGGGTCGAGGAAGCCTTGAAGCGGGCGGCCCTGTGGGACGAAGTCAAGGATTTCCTGCGCAAACCGGGTACGGCTCTCTCCGGCGGTCAGCAACAAAGATTATGCATTGCCCGGGCCATTGTGGTTGAACCCGAGCTTTTGTTAATGGACGAACCTTGTTCGGCCATTGATCCGATTGCCACCGGCAAGATCGAAGAATTAATTTATATATTAAAATCTAGGTACACCATTGTCATTGTGACCCATAACATGCAACAGGCGGCTCGGGTCTCCGATTTTACCGCCTTTTTCTTCCAGGGACAGATAATAGAGTTCGGAACTACCGATCAGATTTTTACCAACCCGGCCAACAAGCAGACGGAAGAATATGTTACTGGCCGTTTTGGTTAAGCAATTAGAAAGGACAGGCATTAATGGTCCGGCCGCTCCAGCAAGAAATTGATAAATTAAAAAGCAGGATCCTGTATTTTAGCGCCTTGGTGGAGGAAAACGTCAGAAACGCCATCCGCGCCTTAGTCAAACACGATACTAAACTGGCCAGCAAGGTCATCGACACTGACGCGGATATCGATCAGATGGAGGTTGAGGTTGAGGAGCAATGTTTGAAGATCATTGCCCTGCACCAACCGGTAGCCACCGACCTGCGCTTCATTATCGCGGTGTTCAATATTAATAATGATCTGGAACGCATCGGCGATCTGGCGGTCAATATTGCCGAACGAGCCTTTGCCCTGGCCTCCTGTCCGGAAATAGAAATTCCTTTTGATTTTTCCGGGATGGCCGAAAAGGCCCTGGCCATGCTCAAAAATAGTCTCGACGCCTTGGTAAATTTAGACTCTGGACTGGCCCGCCAGGTGTGTCTGGCCGATGAAGAGGTTGACAACATTAATCAGGAGATCTATGGCCAGGTGGAAGAAAGCATCCGCCAAAACCCTGAGCGGCTGGACTGTCTGATCCAGTTTCCAACCATATCGGCTGAATTGGAGCGGATTGCTGACCACGCCACCAATATTGCCGAGGAAGTAATCTATCTAACCGAAGGCAAGATTGTCCGCCACCAGACGGTGGAGCCCTCCGACTCAACCCCCAAGCGCACTAAAGTCACGGATATGACCAAGTTATTAAAATAAATTTTTAACTCAACCGTGATAACCGCCAGCCCTTTGCCGGCTGGCATTTTTATTTGGCCGCCGATCGGAATTTTTTGTAAATCAAATTTGTCGGCTCCGGCTGATAATTGCGAATCAGTTCAAAATTTAACTTTGACATAATGCCACTTCATACTTAGATTATCTATGGATAAGCAACGGTTAGAGATAAAATATTAAGGTAACCCTCGACCCTTAGTCATTTCAAGGAGAACTAAATGAATGTATCAAAGCAAACCGAAATCGAGCCTGTCCGACTGTCGTTGGATAGTACCTTTAAGTTTCGCTGTCATAAGGGCTTAGATTGTTTTACCCACTGTTGTGCCCGGACCACGATCAGATTAACCCCTTATGATATTCTGCGCCTGCGCCACCGCCTGGGAATTAGTTCGGGGGAGTTTTTAAAACGCTATACCCGTCAGGATCATCATGAAAAAACTGGCCTGCCAGTGGTCATCCTGGATATGAGCCAGGACCCGGAGGGGCGTTGTCCTTTTGTCAGTCCGGAGGGGTGCTCTGTCTATGAAGACCGCCCGGTTACCTGCCGCTACTACCCTTTGGGTCAAGGGAGCGTGCTGACTGATGCCGGCCTGGAAGAGTTCTATGTCTATATTCAGGAGGAGCATTGTCAGGGCTTTGGAGGGGAGAGCGAAACAACCGTGGAAGCCTGGCGACGGGAGCAGGGAGCGGAGAAATATGATGAGATGAACCGGGAGTGGAAGATCATGATGCTCCTTGATTATCCGCAAGATCGGATCGTCATTAATGACCGCATCCGCCGGCTTTTTTATATGGTCGCCTATGACCTGGATCAGTTCCGTAAATTCGTCTTCGAAAGCCCCTTTTTGAATGTGTTCGAGATCGGTCCGGACCTGCTGGCGCGCATCAAGACTGACGATGAGGAACTGCTCCGCTTCGGCTACCAGTACCTCAAACATATGTTGATGATTACGCCGACCCTGAAGATGAGCGACGAGGCCAGCCAACTGGTAAATCCGTCCATAACCCGATTAGACATTGAATTTTAGATTAAAACCGCTCCCTCAAAACACTATCCGGGGGAGCGGCCCAAAATCTCAACTTCATCATAACCCCGACTCGATGCCCGGGCCTAAGGACCGGCCATCGTTGGTTTTTGCTGTTTCCCGCCCTTGACGACTCTGGCTCAAAACCTTCCACTAATCTGGACCGGGTGGAGAGAAATAGGAAAAATTAAAAAAATATTTGCCACCTCGACCCCTACCCATAAACTCAATAACATGCTATTTTAATTAAGCTAGCGGATAGGGTTATTACTCTGACCGATTACAAGGTTAATTTGAGGGGGGCCGGGGGACCAACAGGCACCCCGCCATCCCCTCCCAACCCCCCTTAAGGGGTTGGGGGATGGGTTTGGGAGGGGGTGATGGGTCTGTGACCCCTACCCCCTCTCCCCAGAGCGGTCTGAAATGGGTGATTAACACCAGCATGGCTTAGACATCGCATCAACAGGAGGACTTTATGGATTTGGCGGAAGCGATCTATAGCCGGAAGTGCACCCGGGGTTTTAAATCGGAGCCGGTTCCCAAAAAGACTCTAATGCGTTTGCTGGGAGCCGCCCACCAGGCACCTTCAGCCCGAAACATACAACCCTGGCAGTTTATCGTGGTAACCAATCCCGCTCTGGAGCGGCTGGCCCAGAAACTGGTATCCCGTTACCAGGAGGAGCAAACGGGCACTTTAGGCTGGCCGGAACTCCCTGCGCCGTTTCAGGCGCGCAGCCAGCGTTTTGGTCAAGAATTAGCCACCTTCGCCCAACAGACCCATGGATTTGACCTGGTGACCAGCAGCTTTAATTTTCATGGGGCACCAGCCGCAATCTTGCTCACTATGGACCAGCAGCTGCCAAGTGCCCGTCTTTTGGATCTGGGCATGGCAGCCCAGAACATGGTGTTAAAAGCCCATGCCCTGGGGCTGGGTACCTGTCCCATCGGGATGGTCTTGAGATATGAAGGGGTGATCCGGGAAGAATTGCGCCTACCGGAAAGTGTGAACATTGTTTTGACCATTGCCGTCGGGGTCCCGGACCCGGCTTTGGCGATCAATGAATTTAAATCCTCCCGCGAGGACCTGGCAGAGTTTATGACTTGGATAGAAAATTAATCCAAGTTGCGGTTTTTACTATTAATTTATGAGCTGTGATTGCAGCCCCGAGATTTTTCCGCAGCTGTGTGACCTGGATCTGCCTTCGGCCTGGGAGCAGGCGGCTCAACAGTTTTTGGCCACCGCGGGTCTGACCCTGGTGCTGGGCGGGACCGACAGCGGCAAAAGCACCCTGTGCCGCTATCTGGTCTATCGGGCCTACGTGGCCGGGCGGCGGGTAGCCCTGATTGATTGTGATCTGGGCCAATCCCTTCTGGGTCCCCCGGCGACTCTGGGCTTGGGGCTTTATCCTCCCCGTCATCCCGGCGGTGATGGCCTATTTCCCGAGGCCATCTATTTTATCGGGCAGACCTCACCTGCGGGTCAGGTGCTGGAGGTGGTGGTCGGCACCCGGTGGCTGGCCGATCAGGCCCGGGATCAAAAGGTAAGCCACCTAGTTGTTAATACCAGTGGTTACATCCAGGGGCCGGCGGCCCAGCGGCTGAAATGGGCCCAGATAGAGCTGCTAGGCCCGAAGCTGATTTTGGCTCTCACCAAGTCTCAGGAGCTGGAGCCTATCCTGATTCCCCTGGCCCGGCGGCAGGCCCCAGTTTTGCGCCTGCCGCTTTCGCACCGGGCGGAGGCCAAATCTTTTGAGTATCGGCGGCAGTACCGGGAAGAAAGATTTCGCCGCTATTTTCGCGGGGCTGGGCGGCTGGTCTTTTCGGTGAACCGCTTGGCCTGGCTGGGATTGCCTCTGGGCCGGGGCAAGCCCATGATTATGGAGGAACGACTAAATTTAAGTGATTACCTGGAGTCGCCGGTGCTCTACGGGGAAACCAGCCCTTCGGGTGCGGTTCTGATTCTCTCAGACTTTCCAGAGGAATTTGACAGGTCCGCTCTGGCCCAACGGTTAGCAGTACCAAATTTCTGCTGGCTGGCCGCGTCCCACCTAAACATGCGGCTGGTAGGGTTGTTAGATCAGAATCTGACGGTCCAAGCGCTGGGACTGATCCTACCCTCTCCCTGGGAAAGGTCGGAAGTGGCTATCTGGACGCCGCTTCCGGCCGAGCGCCAAGAGCAGATACGGGTTTGCCGGGTAGGCAAGCTGCGCCTTAGTTTGCGGGGTCAGGAGTTAAACCGAGTATAAGAAGCTGGGCGCAATGACTTGAGTAAAGCCAACCCGTTTGCCCATGAGGAAATCCGCCGTTTGCCCTTATACCTCCCCGCGGGCCTGCAGCTCCGTCAGCCGGCGGGCCCGTCCCGCTGCGGTCCAGCATTTCCTTGTAATAGGTTTCAGCTAGTTAATATGACATTATCCCATAAGTAGTTAACCCCACTTCAACCAAACATCAGGAGGCGACTCGGGCACGGAATTCATCGGCATTGAGGGCGGAAAAGCCCAACCGGTGGGCCAAACGTACTACCAGCGGCGGGTATAGGTGGCAAGCCGCCAGCACCTCTTCCTGGGCCAACACCTGGCGGGTGGGGCCGTCCAACACCAGGCGGCCATCGCGAAGAATAATCAGGCGATTAGCATATTCCGCCGCTGCCCACATAGAATGGGTAACTATTATGATAGTATGGCCCTGGCGGTTGAGATCACGGATCAGGGTCATCATCCCCAATTGCTCAGTGTGATCCAGACCAGTAGTAGGCTCGTCCAGGATAATCACGGTGGGGGCCAAAGCCAGGACTGCGGCCACCGCCAGCCGTTGCCGCTGACCGTTGGTGAGACTGAAGGGATCTTCGTCGGCCAGCTCCACAAGACGAACCTGCTTGAGGGCAGCTTCCACCCGCTCCCGAACCTCCCTCTCTCCCAGACCCAGTTGCCGGGCGACCGACTCGGCTTTGTTTAAGGTCAGGGGCCAAAGCAGCTGTCCCAGGTCATGAAACAGCGCGGCCAGCGGGTGCGGACTCAGCCTCAGACGGCGGAAAATTTTGACCTGGGGCAGGATCTCCGCAGGTGGTCCGGCGGCGGTAATGCTGCCCTGCTCCAAGAAGACAATGCGGTCACAATGCTCGGTCAACCGCAAGTCCTGACCCAGAAGCAGCAGGCTCAGATGCTGTTCCCGGCGCAGTCCTTGCAATATTTGCAGCAAATTATCCACCCACCAGGGATCCAAATCATTGGTCGGTTCATCCAACACCAGCAGTTGGGGCTGTAAGGCCAGCACCGAGGCCAGGGCCAGCAGTTGCTTCTGGCCCCCCGAAAGGCTGGCCGGGTCCCGATCTGACAGGTTATTGAGGCCCAGGCAGGTTAGGGTAGCCCGCACCCGACGGCCAATCTCCTTTATCTACCTGACAAAGCAATCCCTCCCGGTCAGGAGAAAGCGATTGCACCTTTACCGGTTTTAGCAGTAAAATAAATAAATTGATTAAATGAGGAGGACTGACGATGACCACAGATTGGCCCGCCGGCGACTGGTACCTGACGTATGACACCCCCCATGACCTCTCGGCTTACCGCAAGACCCGGGGCCTGGCCCAAGGCCGGACAGAATTTCAGGAGTATGAAATCTGGGAAAACCCCGTTCTGGGGCGGGTATTGGTTCTGGATGGAGTGATTCAGTCAGCAGAGCGGGATGAATTTATTTACCATGAGGCTCTGGTCCATCCGGCGCTGACCGCCCATCCCCAGCCCCGGCAAGTAGCCATACTGGGAGGGGGGGAAGGGGCAACCCTCCGGGAAGTGCTAAAGCATGATTGTGTTAGCCGGGTGGTCATGGTTGATCTGGACGCCGAGATCGTTGCCCTCTGCCGCCAATGGCTGCCAACCTTTCATGCCGGGGCCTTCGACGACCACCGGGTGGAGTTGCGCCATGAAGATGCCCGGGCCTGGTTGGCCCGGCAGCCGGACCACAGCCTTGACGTTATCCTGATGGATATCACCGATCCCCTGGCCGGTGGTCCCGCAATCTTCTTATTTACCAAGGAAATGTTCGAATTGATTCAGGTGAAACTGACCAAGCCAGGGCTGTTTAGCATTCAATCCGGTTCTGCGGAACGGACGCCGCGTCTCATCCCTCATCTTTACCGGACCATCGGCTCAGTTTTTCCGCAGGTATTCCCCTATACTGCCTTTATTGCCAGTTTTGATGACCTGTATGGCTTTATTCTGGCCGGCGGCGATACCCTACAGTGGCCATCCCCAGCCACCGTGGCCCAGCGGCTGGCCACCCGCCACCTGCCGCCGCTCCGTTGGTATGGGCCCGAATTTTCTGCCACCCTGCCATGGCTGCCCCCTTATATTAAAGCACATATTGAACGAGCCGGACAGCTCTGTACCGATGCCCACCCTATTTTAGTAGGTAAGACAATTCCATGACTCTTAAGGGCGGCACATCTTACAGGGACCGTAACCTTGAAAATAGGCTTCCTGGGGATGAGCAAAAATAATCCGGTTTTGCCGCGACATGCGTTTGGCCGCCGGACAGTGGGGACGATGAAAACGAAAGCTGCGGCTGTTGCCAACATAATAAGGTTCATCGGCCTTGAGCGGGCGTTGCCAGATGCCCTTACGCGCCTCCATGGCCTGACGCTGACAGGCCACCAATAAATCCTGGTAGCGAAGATTGGGCGGGATAAGATAGACTTGGGCCAAGCCCTGGCGGATCAGTTCAGCATTGACCATCCGGTTATCGGGCAGAAATAAATAGGCCAACAACCGGCCGTATTGGTCATAGCGCTCTACATCATACTCCAGGCGCAGTCTTTGATTTTGCACCAATTGGGCATTAAATTTTTTGGCCTCCTCGGCCAGGAAATCCGGGGGTTGATGGTTCTGGCCCATCTCTGGGGTATCAATGCCCAGATAGCGCACGGTGCGGCCATCGGTCAGGATTATGGTATCGCCGTCGACGACTTCCTGGACTACTCCGTATTGGGGCGGTCCCTCCGGGCAGCCGCAACCCCAGCCACAAGTCCCCAACCACAGGCAGAGAAAAACCGCCCCAAGAAGCCAGGGCCACTTCCGGTTAATCCAATGGTTTGAGTTTATCCTCAAAATAGGGAATCGTCGCATTTAGCCCTTCAGTCAAAGTAATGGTCGGCGTCCACCCCAGTTGGGCCTTAGCTTTGCTGATATCAGGACAGCGTTGCTTAGGGTCGTCGGGGGGCAATGGTTTAAAAATTAAAGGAGCGCGGCTGCGGGTAAGCTCCAGGACTTTTTGGGCCAACTCCAGGATGGTGAACTCTTGCGGGTTCCCCAGATTAACCGGTCCGTCAAAAGCTTCGTAATTCATCAGCCGTACCAGCCCCTCGACCAGATCGGCCTGGACAATAAAGTTGCTGATCACCCGGCCATCCTTGATCGCCATCCGGGGCCCATAGGTGTTGAAAATCCGGGCAATGCGAATATCTACATGATTCTGCCGGTAATAATCCATCATCAGGGTTTCGGCCACCCGCTTGCCCTCATCATAGCAACTACGCACGCCGATGCAATTGACATTCCCCCAATAATCCTCCTTCTGGGGGTGCATCGTCGGATCACCATAGATTTCCGAGGTGGAGGCTTGCAGGATGCGGGCCTTAACCCGTTTGGCCAGCCCTAGCATATGCAAGGTGCCTAGTACATTGGTCTTGATGGTTTTGACTGGGTTATATTGATAATGCACCGGCGAGGCCGGACAGGCCAGGTTGTAGATCTGATCGACCTCCAGCATTATCGGGTTCACCAGATCATGTCGGATAATTTCCAAGCGGGGATGATCCCGCAGGTGCAAAAGGTTGTCCCTGGAGCCGGTAAAATAATTGTCCAGGGAAATAACCTCCTGCCCCTGCCCCAGCAGGTATTCCACCAGATGTGAGCCGATGAAGCCGGCGCCGCCGGTGACTAAAATACGCGCCATGGAATTAGATCTCCTTGCAGTCATTGTTGAATCTAGCTATTTTTTCCCAAACTATTGCAAAAGTCCAGCAATTTTGCCATTGACAGCAATATTCACTTGCATCATGATGTATAAACGCAGGCACCTGATATGAGGGGAGGCGGCTAAGTGGATTATCGGGATCAATACTTAGGCCTGATGGTTTTGTTGGTCCTTTCCTTGAGCCTATCGGCCTGGGGGCAAGGAAAAAGTAAGTATCCACAGGAAAAGAAAGAGGTCTTTAACTTTCTGGAGATGATTGATCGCGGTGACTATGCTGGCAGCTATGGGCTGACTTCGGCCTATTTTCAGGGCATTGTCAATCAAAAGAAGTGGGTTGAGCTACTCACTGGTGGTAGACGGCCATTGGGACCGCTGATCTCCCGGCACCTCATCAGATCTGAAAGCAAAACCTCCCTGCCGGGTGCTCCTGACGGCCTCTATCAAGTGTTTACAATGAAATCCTCATTTGAGGATAAGAAATCTGCGACCGAAACGGTCACTTTGGAGAAGGAGAAAGATGGCAGCTTTAAGGTGTCGGGATATTATATCCGCTAGCCTGGGCAGATGCTGGGGCTGGAGGCTGAGGTTGGCCCTGGCCGGGTGCCTGGCCCTGATGGCCTGCGGGGCGCCCGCCTCAGAGTTGCAACAGGTTCAGGAGCAGGTCAAGGAGCTCCAGGCCCAAGTGGTTAGACTGGAGGAGAAACTGGGTCAGGTTCAGGCCGATCAGCAAAAAATGCTCTCTATGTTGGCCAAACAGCCGCCACCACACGAGCCTGAGGCCCTTGTCCCAAAAGCCGGCGAACCGGCCGTCAGCCCTACCCCGGCGTTAACCGTCGCCCAGCTGGTGCAAACCAAAGAGCGCTACCTGGAGACCAAGGTGACGGTCAAAGGCCAGCTCGGTCTGGTGCTGATTCACCGCAAGTCTTTTTTCCTCAAAGGCCCCCAGGAGCAGGTCCTGGTGTTCTTTGGCAACCTGACCGATGCCGATACCGTGCAACGCCTGACTACCCAGGGGTGGCCAGGTCAGATTACGGTGACCGGCACCTTTGTCGCCTCAGACCAGATCCGGGAGGGGTATCAGATCATCGCCGAAGCGGTTAATTTCCTTTAAATTTCTACCAAATCTTGGACGACTGGGGATTCTGGGTCGATTCAGGGGGAGATGATCAGCTTACCTTTCCGGACCTCCCTTTCCTTTGCCGGTAAACCCTTTTGGGCGTAATGAATTCCGCCCCCATGGTCAAGAAAAAATAGTTTTTTGAACCAACCTGGTATGGGTCCAAATATCCCTTAATCAGCTGCGGTATTTGGCGTTGATGCGGACGTAATCAGCGGTCAGGTCGCAGGTCAGGTAATAATCCGAAAAATCGCCCCGGTGGAGGCGGATGGTCAGGTCAAAGGAGCCGCTCAGCATCAGTTCATGAGCCGCCTGCTCGGCTTCCACGTCCACTGCTTGGCCATTTTTGACGACTTGATAGGGGCCATAAAAGATCTCCACCCGCTCCGGGTCGAGCCGGGCGCCGGAGCGCCCCAAAGCCGCCATGATTCGCCCCCAATTGGCATCGGCGCCGCTGACCGCGGTTTTCACCAGAGGCGAAGTAGCCACGGTTTCCGCGGCCTTGCGGGCGTCAACGGCACTGGCCGCTCCTTCTACGATTACCCGAAAGCAATGGTGAGCACCCTCGCCATCCCGGACGATCTGGCCGGCCAAGTCAATCATGACCTGGTGCAGCAGGCTGGCAAAAGCCTGACCTTCCGGGCTGTCCGGGTTATCGATGGGCTGGTTGTGAGCCTGACCGCTGGCCAACACCAGGACGGTGTCATTGGTGCTGGTATCGCCATCAACGCTGATCCGGTTGAAACTCTGAGGCAGCCCGGCTTTGAGATAGGTTTTTAAGAGGCGCGGGCCAATGTCCGCATCGGTAAGGATAAAAGCCAACAGGGTGGCCATCCGGGGATGGATCATTCCAGCTCCCTTGGCAATGCCAGCCACGGTGATCGGATAATCCCCGAGATTTCCCTCCATCTGGGCGGTCTTGGGAATGGTATCGGTGGTCATTATGGCCTGGGCCACTTCCGAAAGACTCTCAGGGGCCAGGCGGGCCACTAGCCCGGGCAGGGCCGCCACAATCTTTTCGGGGGCCAACTTCTGGCCGATAACCCCGGTCGAGGCAGGCAAGACCAATTTATCGGGGATGTCCAGATAACGCGCCGCCCAATGCGTCGCTTCCCAGGCTGCTTCCAGGCCATCAGCGCCGGTGCAGGCATTGGCGTTGCCACTGTTGACCAGAATGGCCTGGGCCCGGCCGGACCGCAACCGCTCTCGACAGATCACCACTGGGGCCGCCTTTACTCGGTTGGTGGTAAACACTCCCGCGGCGGCGGCTGGTCGGATGGCGGTAATCAGGGCCAGGTCGAGCTGCTGGCCTTTTTTGATACCGGCCCCCCCGGCCGCGGCCCGAAAGCCCGGCACCATCAACTTATTTGCGGCCACAACACTTTTTGTATTTTTTTCCACTTCCACAGGGACAAGGGTCATTACGCCCTACTTTCTTGCCTTCTCTTTTCACCGGCTGGCGCTCGCCGTTGCCGCCGTGACTGAAAACCAGCGGCTGTTCCTGACGTTCCGGCTCGGCATATTCCTGGGGCTGTCGCAGACGAATATGGAACAGCGCCCGAATGGTATCTTCCTTGATGCGGTGGATCATGTCCACAAACATGCTGTAGCCTTCCCGCTGATACTCCCGGAGAGGATCCACCTGGGCGTACCCCCGGAGCCCGATGCCATCCCGAAGATGATCCATGGATAACAGATGCTCTTTCCAATTATTATCCACCATCTGCAACATGATCATCTGCTGCAATTCCGGAAAAATTTCGGGTCCAAGCTCTTGTTCCTTGGCCTCATAGGCCTGTTGCACCTGTTGATACAGATAATCTTTTAAATCTTCCTGGCTCAGCTCATGGGGATTGCCGGGATTAAGATTCAACTGCAAACCGAACTGCCGTAAACAGGCCATTTCCAGACCTTGCAGATCCCATTCTTCCGGTAAGGCCTGGTCACTGGTATATTCTTCCACCATCTCTTCGACCAGCTCCAGGGCAATATCCAGGACATCCTCCTTGAGGTTCTGGCCTTGCAAAATCTCTCGCCGCTGATTATAGATCACCTCCCGTTGTTTGTTCATGACATTGTCATATTCCAGGAGGTGTTTGCGGATGTCAAAGTTATGGCCTTCCACCCGTTTCTGGGCTCGTTCAATGGCGTTAGTGATCATCTTGTGTTCGATGGGCTGACCATCTTCCATGCCCAGGCGGCCCATAAAGCCCTTGATACGGTCCGAGCCAAAGATGCGCAACAGATCATCCTCCAGGGACAGGTAAAATCTGGAGGTGCCCGGGTCGCCCTGGCGCCCGGAACGGCCGCGCAGCTGATTATCGATGCGACGGCTTTCGTGACGTTCGGTGCCCAGGATATGCAATCCCCCGGTCTCTATCACCCCGGAACCCAGGACGATATCGGTGCCCCGGCCCGCCATGTTAGTGGCGATGGTGACCGCGCCCCATTGTCCGGCCTGGGCCACGATCTGAGCCTCTTTTTCATGGTGCTTGGCATTCAACACCTCGTGCTTGATGCCCTCTCGTTTGAGCATCCGGCTCAGCCGCTCCGACTTTTCCACCGAGGTGGTACCCACCAGAACCGGTTGTCCCCGCTGGTGGCAGTCCTTGATCTCCTCCACGATGGCATTAAACTTTTCGGCCTCCGATTTATAGATGACATCGGGGTTGTCAATTCGAATCATCTGCTTATGGGTAGGGATGACCACCACATCCAGGTTGTAAATCTTTTTGAATTCCTCGGCTTCGGTATCGGCGGTCCCGGTCATTCCGGCCAACTTGTTATACATCCGGAAAAAATTCTGGAAGGTTATGGAGGCCAGGGTCTGGTTCTCGCTTTCGATCCTGACCCCCTCTTTGGCTTCCAGGGCTTGGTGCAGACCATCTGAGTAGCGCCGCCCTGGCATCAGCCGGCCAGTAAATTCGTCGACAATGATCACCTGGCCGTCCTTAACAATGTAATCTACATCCCGTTTGAACAGGCAATGGGCCTTGAGGGCTTGATTGATGTGGTGTAAGATTTCAATATTTTTAGGGTCATAGAGATTGGTCACCCGGATCAGTTTTTCCACCCGGGCCACTCCCTCATCAGTCAGAGCCACGGTGCGGGATTTTTCATCTATGGTATAGTCCTGACCAGATTTCAGCCGGGGCACCACTCGGTCGAGACGGACATAAAGCTCGGTCGATTCCTCTGCCGGTCCGGAAATGATCAGCGGCGTCCGGGCCTCATCGATCAGGATGGAGTCCACTTCGTCGACAATGGCGTAGTTAAAGCCGCGTTGCACGTAATCCGCCAGGGAGAACTTCATGTTATCCCGCAGGTAATCAAAGCCGAATTCATTATTGGTGCCGTAGGTCACATCAGCCGCGTAAGCCTGGCGGCGTTCCTGGTCATCCAGACCGTGGACGATGGTCCCGACGGTTAAACCTAAAAATTGATAAATCCCACCCATCCAGGCACTATCGCGGCGGGCCAGATAATCGTTGACGGTAACCACATGCACGCCCTGGCCGGTCAGGGCGTTGAGATAGACCGGCAATACAGCCACCAGGGTCTTGCCTTCCCCGGTCTTCATCTCGGCAATTTTGCCTTGGTGCAGCACCGCCGCGCCAATAATCTGCACATCAAAGGGGCGCATCCCCAATACCCGGACCGAGGCTTCCCGGGCCACGGCAAAGGCCTCCGGCAACAACTCCTCCAGGCTCTCGCCGTTCTCCAGCCGGGTCTTGAATTCCGCCGTCTTGGCCTGCAACTCGGCGTCGGAGAGTTTTTGCAAACCCGGCTCCAGGCTGTTGACCCGATCTACCAGCGGGACCAACCGGCGCAATTCGCGCTCATTTTTACTGCCAAAAATCTTTTTAACAATTGCTCCAAACATGATTTTAAGCTATCTTCTAAAACCTTTTTTGGTTTACAATATCTTTGGCTAAAATATTAAAGGGGAATCTTAACTTAGTATCGTTTTCGGTGGCACTTGAAACTCAAACTAGTATAACTCGAAGTCCTTCCCAAGGCTGCCAAGCTTTTGGCGGTTAGCATTAAAAAAACCCGATAAAGCCTCACTTCATCGGGATTTACAATAACTTGTCTTCCACGGTTCGTTAAGCCCTAGACTTAGCTTTGTAAAGAATTTCCCCCTTCCAATATTTAATATAATAGCTCTGAATGAGGGGTCTGTCAAGACTCTCCGATTCATCCCGGTAAGTTAATATTCCAGCATCAGGGCGACCTCGTCACAGTCAGGGAACTTGGGACATCTCACACAATCAGCCCAAACTATATGGGGCAGGATGTTTTTATCTATTATTTTAAAGCCAAAACGGGCAAAAAAATCAGGACGGTAGGTGAGGACGAAAACCCGCTCTAAACCCAGAGTGATAGCCTCGGAGAGACACATCTCGACTAATTGACTGCCGATGCCGCGCTGTCGATATGGATCAAGGACGGCAAGAGAGCGTATCTCCCCTAAATCTTCCCAACTGACATGCAAGGCGGCAATGCCACACAGGGGCCCCTGGCCATTCTCTTGGTAGACAAAATAATCCCGGACCTGGCTATAGAGTTCACCCATGGTGCGGGGTAAAAGTTCCCCGCGGCTGGCAAACAGCTGTAAAATACGGCGGATTTCTTTAACGTCGGCAACGCGGGCCTTCCTGATCATCTCGCCCCAGATAATCCCAGATCAATAATTATTGGTTGGACCTTGACATGCCGCGGTTTTTTAGAGAAGCTTAACCAAGCCTTGAAAAGGAGTCACCATTAATGGATATCCAAAAAGATTGTTTCGTCCGGTTAGAATATCGCCTTTGCCTGGATAACGGGGAATTTATTAAAGGCTCGGAAGAGCACCCGGCCATCTTAACTTTCGTTGCCGGCTATAACGAACTTCTCCCCAGCCTGGAAGTGCGACTTATGGGTCTTAAAGAAAATGAGTCCCGCGAATTTGTCATCCCCGCCGCGCAAGCCTTTGGTCCGCATGAACCAAGCCAGGTACAAGCATGGAACCGCAGCTGTTTCCCGGCCGAAATGAAGCTCCACCCGGGACTACGAGTTACCCCGGCCAACTCCTTGATACCTCTAGATTATCCCTTTATTGTTACGGAAGTCAAGGAAAATAGCGTAGTTCTGGATATGAACCATCCACTGGCTGGCAAAGACCTTCACTATTCCGTGCGCATCTTAGAAGTGCGACCAGCTACCCAGGAAGAATTAGAGCCCCGGCAGAAATGCCAAACCTGTCAAGATGATATTTTGGTAGGCTAGAATTGTCTCAAATGTTAAAAATTGCGCTGGCCTTTGACACAGGCCAGCGCTTTTCTGTGAAGCTGAAGCTTAAACCTCGGTGACGGTAATCGCCCCGGTAGGACAGACCTCGATACAGCTTTCACAGCCCAAACATTCTTCCTCATTAACGACTACAGCTTTTTCATTCTGTAGTTCGAGGACTCCAGAGGGACAGACGTTAACGCACTCCTCGCAACCTTCACATTTTTCCTCATCAACCTCAACACGCCACGCCATGGGTTGTTTCACCTCCTTCTTCTTATACTCACTTTGATTAATAAGTACGTCTTGGAAATCAAAAAGCATCCACGTCTAGCAAGCCGTGAGACCATCGGATGCTGATCAATCTCTTTCTGAGGCCTGTTCAACAACCAGAGCGGCTCCTGAAATTATCGGCCTGCCAAACAAGATACTTTTTTCACAATCCCCTATGGTAATTCGTATATAATAGAGCACCAAGCAATGTCAAGGAAAAAGTTATCCCCCCGAAGTTCTGAAAAGAGGGGGATTTTGCCTCTCAAGGGGTTAAATAGCCAGCTCTTTATAGCCGCAAGCCGGGGGGAGGTGGGATCTTGCCAGCCGGTTTTGGTCACGAAATTTAAGCGCTTGATGGACCACGGCTTCGGCCCATCCAGCGGTGCCCAGAGCGTGGATATGAGTAAAAGTAGCCAAAACATTCTTATAGCACACACCATCTCGCTGCTCGATAATGCCTTGACCGCGCTGGAGCCGAAAAACCATGTCCTCAGGCTTTATTTGAGAGTTGATCACCCGGGAATAGTGGAATTCATGGCCCCTTAATTGAGTTCCAACCGGGAAAAAGGGATTCGGTCCTTCCACCGCCGCAATGGTATAGCCGTGACCCTGGGGCCGTTTGCCCAGCTTAAAGGATAAGGGCAGGACTCCGGCCATGGGATAGGTTTGCCCCGCCAGGACCAGGCTTTCCCCTAAATACATTAAACCGCCGCATTCGGCATAAATCGGCAATCCACCCTCGGCGGCTTGCCAGACACAGCGGCGCAAGCTTTCATTATTAGCCAGGGCCGCGGCATGGGTTTCTGGGAAACCACCGCCAATGTACAAAGCATCTATCAGCGGCAGAAAGTGATCCTGCAAGGCATTGATCTCTACCAGGCGGGCTCCCAGGCGGGTTAACAACTCCAGATTTTCTGGATAATAGAATTGAAAGGCGGAATCTCGAACGATCCCGATTACCACCTGTTCTACCCCGGACTGGAACTCATTGCCACCCGCCAATGTCCCCGAGGGCAAAAAAGGCGCCTGGTCCGCCAACTCCCAGAGGCGATCAATATCCAAATATTTCTGGGCCAAATCAAGGGCGGTAGCTACTGCCCGATGGGCTGCCCGGTGCTCTTGGGGAGGCACCAGACCCATGTGGCGTTCAGGAAAGACGGCACACTTAAGGCGAGGAATGGCTCCCAGGACGGGGAGGCCACAGTACCGCTCAATGGCGGCGCGTAGTACCTCTTCGTGGCGCGGACGAGCGATCTGGTTAAGAACCACGGCCCGGAGGGCGACTTCAACATCAAAGCGTTGACAACCCAACACCAAGGCCGCGGCGGTGCGGGTGGTCATGGTGCAATCGACCACCAGCACCACTGGAGCCTGGAGTAATTTGGCGAGCTCGGCTGTGCTGGACGTGCCCTCAACATCGAGGCCATCGTATAGACCGCGGTTGCCTTCGATCAGGACCCCATCAGCTTGGGCGGCATGATGGGCTACCGAGGCCAACACCTGGTCCCGATCCATCAGGAACGGATCCAGGTTGTAGCAGGCCCGGCCGGCGGCCAGAGAATGCCAGGCCGGATCAATATAATCCGGCCCTTTTTTAAAGGGCACGACCGCTCGTCCCTGTTGGCGCCAAGCGGCCAATAGGCCAAGGGTCAGGGTGGTTTTACCCGCCCCGCCCCGCAGGGCCGTTAGTACCAACCGGGGACAGGGTCGCGGCATTAGAGCTTTTTGGCCGCCCCTTCCTCATGGGGCAATTCGACGAAGCTGCCGCCGAAATAGGTATACACGCAGCGGCCGCTATCAATCAACTCTTTGATGGCGTATTTGACATCGTTTTTGCTTACCCGATCGCCATATTTCTTGAGCATCAGCTTGGTAAGATCGCCCGCCTTGAGCTGTTTCTTACCCTGGACTTTGGCCACTTCCTGGTAGATACTTTCTACCAATTCTTCTTTGGGGACTGGTTCAGCCATTATTACACCTTAATTAAAATTTAAAATGCATTGAGGTGTTATAAGTATCGTAGGCCCACTTATAATCATCAATGTGTTGGAAGGTAAACGGAATTTCACACATTTCAAAGAAGCGGTTCCAACCGATCCGCTGGACCCACTCGCCCAATCTTTCCCATTTCTTGGCGTTTTCAGCGTAGGTGGTTAGAATCTTGCGGATAGCCTGAACCACTTCGGGCCAGCGGGGAGGATTGTTGGGCAGATAAGGTACTCCCAAGCGGGAGAACATCGGCGGATGCTTGGCGTTGGACACCTTGCCGCCAATCAACAGGGCCACTCCACCTTTGTCCGGATCAAATAAAGGCATGGCCGGGCACATGGTGTAGCAGTTGCCGCAGTACATGCAACGTTCCTCGTTGACCACCACGCTCTTGATGCTCTTGTCCGGATGCGGCCGGATGGCACCGGTGGGGCAGGAGGCGATGGTGGTGGGGATTTCGCACAAGTGCCTTAATTTATCGTGGAAGATTTTCGGCGCCGTCCGGTGGATGCCCAGGATGGCGATGTCAGAGCAATGCACCGCGCCACACATATTGAGACAGCAGGCCAGGGAGATGCGCACCTGGGCCGGCAGGGTGTGATGGCCAAAATACTCGAACAGATCGTCCATCACCGACTTGACGATCCCCGAGGCGTCAATGGCCGGGGTGTGACAGTGAATCCAGCCCTGAGTATGAACGATACTGGTCACGGCGTGACCGGTACCGCCTACCGGCCAGCCCTGGGCTTTGATGGCCGCAATCAGGGGCTCGACATTCTCTTTTTTGTTGGTCAAAAACTCAATATTATTGCGGCTGGTCCAGCGAACATACCCGTCACAGAATTTGTCGGCAATATCGCAGACCTCCCGGACATAATCTGTGGTTAACAAACGACCGGCCCCACAACGTACCGTATATAGCTCATCGCCGCTTTCGCCGACATGCTTTAACACCCCGGGTTGAGGAATTTCATGATATTTCCATTTCCCGTAATTTGCCTTAATTACCGGGGGTAAGAACTGTTCATAATGTGGGGGCCCAATATCCGTTATTCTTTCTTCTGCCATGTTGTCAACCTCCTGACAAGATTAGAACTCTCGATAAGTTATGCAGTGATAGCGTCATAGATTAGCCGGCACTGATTAAAGCTTTACAATTTGATATAGGTTTTACCTTCGGCCTCAGCCTCGAAATCTTCCGCATGCCAGAAGAAGAAGGGGTTACAGCGCGGCCACTTGATGGACTGGGGCACGGGATCTAGACCCACTGCCTTGCAGAACTCGCGCATGCCCAGCCGCAGGATCAACTCTCCGACCCGCTCCCGGTTCTTGCCGTTTTCTGTCCACCATTCCATGATGTTGGCACCCAATTCCTTCAGCTCATCGAACGGCTTCTCCATTTCCATGAAGGGCACGATCACCCAGCTCATCTGAGCCCCTTCCAGAATCGGGGCATGGGAACCTAACAGGATGGTAGCTCCCTTTTCGGTGCCCGGCCGTAGGGCCTGAGGCATCAGGTTAATACAATGCATGCAGTGGTTACATTCGCGATCATTGATCTTCAGGGTACTGCCATCCCAGCTCATGCATTGGGTGGGGCACAGGTCTACGACATCCTTTTGGATATCCAGTTTGTCAACATGGGCGCCGCCGCCTTTGGGTTTCAGTTCCCCGCCGGCATAGGCCTTAACGGCCGCCTGGTCAATGCGGATATCGTCTTTCCAGACGCCGATTACCGAACAATCGGCCCGCGCTACCGCGGCCACGCAATCATTGGGACAGCCCGAGAACTTAAACTTAAATTTGTAAGGGAACCCAGGCCGATGCAGCTCAAACTGGAATTCCTGGGTGATATCATAGCAGGCTTCCATGGTGTCGTAACAGGACCATTCACACCGGGCCGGGCCGCAGCAACAACTGGGGCTGCGCATGGCCGACCCCGAGCCGCCGATATCGAAACCTTTGTGGGCCAAGGCTTGGAAGCACGGTTCCAAATTATCGGTGGTGGTGCCCAGGAAAATGATATCCCCGGTGGAACCATGCATGTTTAAAACCCCGCTGCCGTACTGGTCCCAGATGTCGCACAGCATGCGCAAGGCCTCGGTAGTATAAAACCATCCCGAGGGATGGTTAATACGCATGGTATGGAAATGCTCCAACCCCGGAAACTCATCCGGCAGGTCGGAATAACGGCCAATGATGCCGGAACCATATCCCAAGACGCCGACGATCCCACCATGCTTCCAGTGGGTAATCTTGTCGCGATAAGAACGCTCCAATTGTCCTAAAAGGTCCTTAACCTGAGGTTTTTGGGCGGCCTTGCGCTTCAAATCTTTAACGAAGCTAGGCCAGGGTCCGGTTTCCAATTGATCTAACATCGGAGTATCTGACATAAAAACCTACCTCCCTTTCTACGGATTATGAGTGACTATTTATCCTTTTTTTCACAAATATTTGTGGATAATATCACTCTTGTAGAAGTATTTGTCAACAAAAAAAATATGAAGCTTCTCAACAAAGCCTAAGCCCCTCAAGACTCAGTCACCAAATTGACCGGTCCCAGGGCTTCCAGATCGCTCTGGCAGAGTGCCGCTGGGCCTACCACCAGGACCACCAGTTTCTCGGGATGGAGGTGTGAGGCAGCGGCGGTCCGGACTTGTTCGAGTTGGACGGTTCGCATCTGGTCGCAATAGGTATGGAGATAATCGAACCCCAGGGAGTGCAAATCAATTTGCAACAAGTGTTGACCAATACCTCCTGGGGACTCTAACCCCATGGGGAAATGGCCGATATAAAAATTTTTAGCATCTTCTAATTCCTGTGCAGTTATGCCGCCCTGCTTTAGTTCCGCCAACACCACTTTCGTCTCCTGGATGACGGCCGCGGTATTACTGGCGGGAGTAAAAGTGGAAATCACAAACGGGCCTGGAGCCCGGCGGAAGTGGAAATGGCTGTTAATGCCATAAGTAAGACCCAGATCCGAACGGATCCGGGTCATCAACCGGGAGGAAAACCCGCCGCCGCCCAGGATATAATTGGCCAACCGCAGAGCAAAATAATCGGGATGTTGGCGCGGCAAACCCAGGTGACCGAGACGAATTTCACTTTGAGTCAAGGCCGGGCGGTCAAGCAGATAAATCCCCGGTTGGCCCAAGCTTGGGGGCGCTTCCTGATAAGGCGGCGCGGGCCGCGCTCCTCCCGACCAGGCTGACCAGAACCGGTCCGCTTCGTGGACCACGGTGGCCTCGGGGACCATGCCGACCACCACCAAAGTGCTTTCGCTAGGATGGAACTGGCGCTGATAAAAAGATTTAAGGTCCTCCAGGGTCAGAGCGGAGATTGACTCCAGATCGCCAGTGATCGGGTGACCGTAAGGACTATTGCCAAAAAACAGCCGGTAATACCAGCGATTGGCGACCTCCCGGGGATTATCCTGCAGATGCACCAACTCCGCCTGCCTTCTACCTTTGAGAAAGGCAAAGTCTTGCTCCGGAAAGTTGGGAGATTGTACCACCTCAGCCAACAGCGCCATCAACTCCCCGAAATCTTCGGCCAGACCTTCCAGGGTGACGACGCTGTAATCCCAATTTCCATGGGCCTCGAGCCTGGCCCCCCGCGACTCCACGTCGATAGCCAGGCGCAGTTGATCACGAGTCGTAGTTCCCAGGGTCAGACCTTCGGCAGTACAATCCGCGGTTCCTCCTTTGCCGGGGGGATCGGCTTCAGCACCCCGTTTGGCCATGAAACAGATACTCAACCACGGGGCCCGGTCATATTCTACTCCCAGCACGGTCAAGCCATTATTCAGATTAGTATGATATATGGCTGGCAAATAGTCGGCTACGGCAGATCCAGTCATGGTTGCTTCAGTCTCCTTATCCTTGCCGCGGCGGGGGGAGGTCAGATCAAGCTACCGGCCCTAAGGCAGCGTTTTCTGCCTCGGAAACTGGTTTGAGCATGACCACCGTGCGGTTGTCTTCGTTAAGATAGCGGCGGGCTGCGGCTTGAATATCGTCAGGAGACACCTGATCATACAAATCGGGAATCCGGTTGACCAGCCCTGCCTCCCCGGTCTTCAGATACAGCAAGGCGGCCAACACCCCCCGATAAAAATTATTGGCCAGGACCTTGACGTATTGAGCCCGCATCATCTTTTTTACCCGGTTGAGTTCTTCGGGAGTGACCCCCTGGTCCTGAATCTGAGCGATTTCATCCCAGACCTCTTCCTCTAAAGTGGCCAGCGGCTGACCGGGGGCAGCGAGGCCAATGATCACCAGAAGCCCAGGATCCTGGTAGGCAAACGGCGGGGGCGGCAGATGCACTTCCAGGTCAATGGCCTTGCCGGGCCGAACAAACCGCTGATAGCCGCGTGAGGCCTTGCCTTCCCCCAGAATCGCGGCCAACAACAGCACCGCATAAATCTCCGGGTCTTTCAGGCCGGGAACATGAAAACCGGCTAAAAAGGCCTCCACCTGAGAGACTTTTTTATAAATGGCCCGGCGTTCGCCGCGTTGGGGCGGCTCCTGGGCGCGGATCGGCGGCGGCACCCCCGGGCTGGGAATCGGACCAAAGTATTTGGCTACCAAATCCTGGGCCTGTTGCGAGTCCACATCCCCGGAGACCACCGCCACCAGGTTGGCCGGATTATAATAGGTGCGATGAAAGTCCAGACAAT
Source organism: Deltaproteobacteria bacterium (assembly GCA_019309545.1). Lineage (NCBI taxonomy): Bacteria > Pseudomonadati > Myxococcota > Myxococcia > Deltaproteobacteria bacterium. Next base: position 131,033 of record JAFDGA010000004.1, on the reverse strand, counting down.
CTTCCAAAGTAAGATTGCGCAGATCATAATCCCAGCCCAGAATAGGCCATTGGTACGGGTGTTGAGTGTAGGCCATGGCCGACAGCAGTTCCAATGGCAACCCCAAAGGACTATCCACCGCCCGGAGCTTGCGTTCACTGCGCACCACCTCGCGTTCCGTGGCGAAATTATCCTGGGTCAGCCGGAGGTGCACCAATCGTTCGGCTTCTAATCTTACCGCTAATTCCAGATGCGCGGCGGGCAGATTCTCAAAATATGAGGTATTGTCTGAGGTAGTGAAGGCATTGACCTCTCCCCCCTTGGCCTGGATCACCTGGGAGAATTCCTCCGGTCCCAATTCCTTGGAGCCGCGAAACATCATGTGTTCAAACAAGTGGCTGATGCCGGTGATGCCCGGGCGTTCATTCCGGGAACCTACCGCATAATGCACCTGAAAAGAAACAATCGGCAAGCCGTGTTCCGGCAACACCAGCAGTGTGAGACCGTTGTCAAAGCGATATTGCTTGATGTCGATTTCGGGGTGCCAGGCTTCTGGCTTTAACATCTTTTCCATGTTTGGGCCTCTTGGGAGACAAACTTTGGTCTGGGGCTATCCTCTTATATTCCTAGTTTGAAGCCGTTGGTGGTGGATAACCGCTCCATTTTTCCAGCAGCTGCTCGTTTACCTTGATCGTTATTGGGGTCTGGTGCTGGATCGGAATCTGGGCCGGCGATTCGCCCTGGAGCACCCGCCGGGCCAGGGCGGCGGTCATTTTCCCCACCGCCTGATAATCGGTGGTAACACTCAAGATGGCGCCCGGAGCCTGAAAGTCCGGATGGCCGTTGACCACCAGAAGCTTTTGCTCCTGCCCCCATTTAAGGAGCAAAGGCGCATAACGGCGAGCGTTTTGATCCGGCAGAATATAGACTACCTGCACCCTTTGGTCCAGCAGGGCTTGCAATCCCGCCTGGGCTTCGGTTTCCGAAGAAGTTGCCTGCACTACCGGGTTCAGACCAAATTCCGGGGCCAGGCTTTTAAATTGGTCACAGAGCTCGATCGAACTACCTTCCATGGGATTAAAGAGCAGGCCCCAGCGCCGATATGACGGAAACAGTTGGGAGCCCCGCTTTAAAGCCTCGACCACCGGCGGTGGACTGGCAATCCCAGTAATATTGCCCTGATGATTCTCCGGGTGATCGCGGTTATAGGCGGCACCGGTGAAATAGGGATCGGCGACCATGCCGAAGACAATTAACGGACGCGGCTTGATTTTAGGCGCGACCAGGCTTAAGGCCGGAGTACTGAGTACTATCAATAGGGCTAAATCTTCCTGGGCCAGTTGCTCCACCAGCTCCTGGCCCCGGTGCCAGTCGCCTCCGGCTTCCAGCAGGGGCAGGTCGACAACCCCCAATTCCTGCTTTAAACCTTGTATAACCTGCTCCACCCGGGGGTTACGGTCGAAACAAAAGACCTTGATCGGCGCCGGGGGGGGCCCACAGGCGACCTGACCGAAAAGCAGAACGATTAATGATTTCTTAATCCAGATGCAGCAGCTTGAAAGCAACGTCAAAGCTTTACCACCATATCAGATTAATAATGAACAGGCTATATAATTAGGCCATCGGGGTCAAGAATTGGCGCCGGACCAGGTCCGGCTCCGATTTAATGGATCAACTTACCGAGTCGCTGCCAGCGCAGAGTGTGGTCCTGGCGGTCCCAGGACCAGTAGATGATACAGGCCTTGCCCCGCAGGGAGTCCACCGGCACAAACCCCCAGAACCGGCTGTCATAGCTGAAATCGCGATTATCGCCCATGACGAAAAGATGATCCTGGGGAACCGTGACCGGGCCGAAATTATCCCGGGCTGGACCTGCCGGATTGTCTAAAATATTTGGATCCTGGTACACCGCCTGGGGAGTTTCGACCGGCTGATCATTGACATATAAGTGTTTATTAATAATCTGAATTTTGTCCCCTTCGACCCCGATTACTCGTTTAATGTAGTCCTTGCTGGGATCTTCAGGAAACAGAAAAACGACGATATCTCCCCGTTTGGGTTGGCTGACAGGAATAATGACCTTATTAGTAAAAGGATTGCGGATACCATAGATAAATTTGTTGACCAGCAGATAGTCGCCGATCAGCAAGGTGGGCTGCATCGAGCCGGAGGGAATGGAGAAGGCCTGGAACACAAAAGCCCGGATAATCAGGGCCAGAATGAGAGCGGTGACAATGGCTTCGGTATATTCCCGCCAGAGTGGCTTGGTGCGTTTGACGGCCGGGAGGGATCCTGTTCGGGATTGTTCTAGTTCTCGTTGATCCATCGACTTTAGCCCCGCATCCCAAACATGGCTAAAAAGGCCTCGGAGGGAATGTTAATCTGGCCGATCTGTTTCATGCGTTTTTTCCCTTCTTTCTGCTGTTCCAGGAGCTTGCGTTTCCGAGTAATGTCGCCGCCATAGCATTTGGCGGTAACCTGTTTGCGCAGGGGCGGGATGCGCTCCCGGGCAATCACCCGGCTGCCGATGGCCGCCTGGATGACCACCTCAAACATCTGGCGGGGGATAATTTCTTTTAAGCGCCCGGTCAATTCTCGTCCCCAGCGATAGGCCTTGTCTTTATGGACAATGACTGATAAAGCGTCCACGGGCTTGCCATTGACCAACAGGTCCATTTGGACCAGCGGTGCAGTGCAATAACCCAGCCATTCATAATCCATGGAAGCATATCCCCGGCTGAGCGATTTTAAGGCGTCGTAAAAATCAACGACCATCTCATTGAGCGGCAATTCATAAATCACTTGCACCTTCTGATGCTGGAAAAACCGCACTTCGAGCTGGCGGCCGCGTTTATCTTCGCACAATTTTAAGATATTTCCCAGGTATTCGGCCGGAGTAAAGATTTCCACCCGCAGGCGCGGCTCCTCCAGGTGGTCAATTTGGGACCAGGGAGGCAGTTTTAACGGGTTGTCTACCCATAGTTCTTCCCCTTTGGTGGTGACCACCCGGTATACCACAGTCGGCGCAGTGGCCAGCAGGTCCAGATCAAACTCCCGCTCCAGGCGCTCCTTGATGATTTCCAGGTGCAACAGACCCAAAAAACCCAGCCGGAAACCAAACCCCAGGGCTGCCGAGGACTCCGGTTCAAAGGTGAAGGAGGCGTCGTTGAGCCGCAGTTTGTTCAAGGCCTCTTGCAACTGACCAAACTGGCCCGCTTCCACCGGATAGAAACCGCTAAACACCATGGGTTTGATCTTTTTAAAGCCAGGAAAGGGGCAGGGTGTGGGATTGTCGGCGGTAGTGATGGTATCGCCGATCATGGCATCCGCCAGGTTTTTAATATTGGCGCTCAAAAAACCCACTTCCCCCACTCCCAACGAATCTACTGGGGTAGGGTTAGGAGAAAAGATTCCCAACCTGGTGACCTCATAGGTTTTGCCGGTCGCCATTAACTGAATCCGCATCCCTGGCCGGAGCTGTCCGTCCAGCACCCGCCCCATGACAATGGCCCCGTGATAAGGATCAAACCAGGAATCGAAGATCAGCATCTTCAAAGGCTCTTCGACCCGGCCAGCCGGCGGCGGAATCCGGGTAATAATGGCCTCCAGGATCTCGGCGATGCCCTGTCCGGTTTTGGCACTGGCATAGATGCTGCCAGTGGCGTCCAGGCCGATGATCTCTTGGATTTCCTGACGGACTCCCTCGGGATCGGCATTGGCCAGGTCACATTTGTTAATCACCGGGATAATTTCCAGATTGTTTTCCAGGGCCAGATAGACATTGGCCAGGGTTTGGGCCTCAATGCCTTGGGCCGCATCGATTACCAGCAAGGCTCCGTCGCTGGCCGCCAGACTCCGGGAGACTTCATAGCTGAAATCGACATGTCCCGGGGTATCGATAAGATTCAGGAAATACTCCTGGCCATCCCGGGCGTGGTAGCGCATCCGCACCGCCGCCGCCTTAATGGTGATGCCCCGTTCCCGTTCCAGATCCATGCGATCCAGAAACTGATCTCGCATTTCCCGGGCGGTAATAGTGCCGGTGGCCTCCAGCAGTCGATCCGCCAGGGTGGATTTGCCGTGGTCAATGTGGGCAATGATCGAAAAATTTCGGATATATGCAGAGTTCACGTTAAATATCTATACCGGGCAGTCATCCATAATGGGTTGCCAACTTCTGGATCAGGGCCGGCCCCTGGACAAAAGAGTCCAGGTAAAAATCGGCCTGCAATTGGGGGTTGCGGTAGGCGATTAGGCGAACCCCGGCGTTACGGGCAAATTCCTGATCCACCAGGGAATCTCCGATATATACAGCCTCAGTGGGGGCAACCCGAAAATGCTTGAGAATCCGGTGGAAAGACTCCGGATGGGGTTTGGGGTGGGTAACGTCCTGCGCCGAAACCACCAGATCGAACCATGCTTCCAGTTGATGATGCTGAAAAACCGCCTTGGTGGTGGTACTGCGATTGGTCGCCACCGCGGTGCCATAGCCGGGGCGCAGAAAATCTAAAAATTCCATCAAGAAGGGTTCTCGAACCATATAACTGATAAAAGGTCGGTAATCCATGGTCCGATAATATTTCCAAACAGCCTCAAACTGGGGATCATCTTGGAAAAGATACAGCAGGGATTCCCGGGCGGTATGGCTGTGGACATAGTCCACCGCCTCTGGAGACATCAGAGGCCGGTTAAATTGTCGGAGTATCTGATTATAGAAGGCAATATTTGCCTGGCGGGAGTCAAATAATACTCCATCGCAGTCAAAGGCCACAACTTTAAGTGTCATAATATCTGGTAGTTAATTTAATAAATTCTTTTTAATTTAAACAACCTCAGTAAAATTGTCAACTCCACCTGAGGCTTAGAGGCTGTAGTTGTCCCGATCATTGCTACCCGACAAATAAAATACGATCATTTGACTTTTCTTCAGATTTGGAATATTCCCTTAGGAAAATATTTTCTCCAAGGTAGCAGGGCACCATATGAGTTCGCGCAGACTATTAGAACGCCTGATCATGGGACAGCGCTTACTCCAGATCTGGGATTGCGACGCCTTCCTGGTCTCCTGTCCGGAAAATCGTCGCTATTTGAGTGGTTTTAGCGCCCATGATTGCCAACTTAACGAGTCCAGCGGCTATCTGTTGTTCAGCGCCGACACCGCTTGGTTGTTGACGGATTTCCGCTACCGGGAATGGGCCGCCCAAGAAGCACCATATTTTGAGGTCATCGTCTACCCTGAGGGTCTGGCCAAAGTATTGCCGGAACTGCTCCGTCGACTAGGCTGTCGGCGGCTGGGCTTCGAGGCTCCCTACCTGTCTTTTTATCAATATCAGAAACTTACTGAGGCAGTAGCGGAGGCTGAGCTGGAGGTGGCATGGAAGCCCCTGGAGGGAGTGCTGGAGGAACTGCGGGAGGTCAAGGATGAAGAAGAACTGGACACCCTGAAGCGGGCCTTGAGCCTGACCGAGGCCGGGCTGGCCGCGGTTCAGGCCCAACTCCGGGTGGGCCAGACCGAACAAGAAATTGCCTGGATGATTGAATGCCACTTGCGGCAATCCGGGGCCGAAGCCCTGTCCTTCCCGACCATGGTCGCCTCTGGTCCCAATAGCTCCCGGCCCCATCACCATCCCAGCGAGCGGCCTATTCAAGCGGGGGAGCCGATTATCATTGACCTGGGAGCCCGGTGGCGCGGTTACTGTGCGGATATGACCCGAACATTTGTCTTGGGGGAGCCGGATGAGAAGTTTAAAGAAGTCTATGGCGTGGTGCGGACCGCCCAAAAGACCGCGGAGGAAGGCATCCGGGCCGGGATGTTGTCGGATGAGGCTGATGCCCTGGCCCGCCAAGTGATCAGCGCCGCTGGCTACGGCGAATATTTTGGCCATTCCCTAGGGCACGGCGTGGGGCTGGCGGTCCATGAGCGCCCCAGTCTGAGTCCGCTAAAAGAACGAGCCACCATCCTCAAGACGGGAATGGTAACCACGGTGGAACCGGGCATCTATTTACCCGGCTGGGGCGGGGTCCGGCTGGAGGATATGATCCTGATCCATGAGGACGGGGCCGAAGTGCTCAATGCCGACCGGAATTTTTATCGCTTCGACTGAAAAGAGAAAAATCTATTATCTGAGCGATCGAGACTAAAGGCCCTCGGCCTCTTGACAATTATCAGTTCAATGGCCAAAATAAATAATGATTATTGGTTTTGGGCGACTATCATACTCAGTAAGGCAGGCCAGAATTTATTACTCAGGTTGTAAGATAAATAAATTGGGTTAGAAAAAAAACCCTCCCCCATTAAGGGGGGTTGGGAGGGGAGCTTGAGGGGAGGGCGGGGGACCGCTGGCCCCCGCCCTCCCCTCAAATTAACCTTTTAAATGCTCCAAGTAATATCAGCTAGCCAATTTATCCAGTCCAAGATGATAAAATTCCAACATCAGATGATATAAAGGAGATAAGCAGATGAAGATTGCAGTAAGCGGCAAAGGCGGGGTGGGTAAAACCACTCTGGCCGCTTTGTTGATCAAATATTTTCGGGATCAGGGCAAGAAAGTTCTGGCCGTCGATGCCGATCCCGATGCCAATCTTGCCGTGGCCCTGGGCGTTCCCGATCCCAGTTCCATCACCCCGATATCGGAGATGAGGGATCTGGTCGCCGAGCGCACCGAATCCACCCCCGGCAAGATGGGCGGCATGTTCAAGCTCAATCCCAAGGTGGATGATATACCGGAACGTTATTCCGCCTCTCTAGATGGCGTCAAACTCATGGTAATGGGGGGCGTCAAACGCGGCGGCAGCGGCTGTGTCTGTCCCGAGAGCGTGCTGTTGCGGACCCTGATTATCCACCTGGTGCTGTTTCGCGACGAAGTGGTGGTCATGGATATGGAAGCCGGAATCGAACATTTGGGGCGGGCCACCGCCAAGGCGGTGGACAGATTGATCGTCGTCGTCGAACCCGGCCGCCGCAGCATTGAGACCGCGCAACACGTCCAGCAACTGGCCAAAGACATTGGCATCAGTATGGACCAGGTCGTCTTAGTGGGCAATAAAATCCGCAGTGAAGCCGACAAAGAATACCTGGTCAAGAACTTGCCAGATTATAATTTCTTGGGATTTTTGCCCTTTGATGAGAAAGTGATCGAATCCGACCTGAAGGGGACCCCCCCTTATGACCTGAGCCCAGAGAGCCTGACCGCGGCCCAGGAGATCGGTGATAATCTGAGCCGGTTGCAAGGCTGATTTTTTAGGAAAACACAGATCTAACCCCTCGGCCTGGGGATATTTTTTCCCCAGGCCTTGGACTCCACCAGCTCCATCAGCTCTTCTTCTACCACCGCTTTACTGGTCTGCAGATTTTTAATCAACTCGTCGAATCTCTCTTTTCGGCCGTTTCCATCTGGGCGGCACCGGATTTTAACTTCTCGATTTCGGTCTCCACTTCCTTTAGCCGATTCATTACCTGTACCCAATAGACTTTTGGGGGTGCCATAGCTTATACCGATTGGCTTTCAATTGAGTAATTTTATCCTTTATCCCCCGCTGGGGGGAAAGGGCGAGGGTGAGGGGGCATTTTAGCTCTTTGATCGCAACTTGGTATCAGGGGGGGTGGGAGGGGTGCTTAAGGGAGGAGGAGAGGCCGGTGGTCCTCAGACCCTCCCTTCAAATAAATCTTGTAAATGCTCCGGGTGATAAAAAAAGTTCCGGTGGATGATAGTTTTTTTTAGGACCTCAGGTAGAACCAGGTTAAAATCTCTTAAAAAAGGAGGTCAGCAATGAGGTCAAATTTCCGTTAAAATTACGCTTTGGTGCTGTTTAATATGCGTACACGCCTTTAAGGCGTTTGCCCGATTACCGCCTAAGGCAAAGGATAACCACCCAGGTTTTCGAGATATAAGGACTATGACCAATAATGAGAAGTCTGCTAATCCAGTTAATTACCGCGATCCGGTCTGCGGCATGCAGGTGTCACCGGACAGCCACCATCGGCTCACTTACGAGAGCCAGGAGTACCTGTTCTGTTGCGCCCACTGCCTGAAAAAGTTTCAAGTTAATCCCAGTCAATACCTAGACCTTGAAACCAGCAAAGAAACTACCAGTGCAAAAGCGGGGGCTCCGGGGGTCCTTTACACCTGCCCCATGCACCCCGAAGTGCAGCAGTCAGAGCCGGGCAGTTGCCCGAAGTGCGGCATGGCATTGGAGCCGCGCACCGTCTCGCTAGCAGAAGAGGAAAATCCAGAATTAGTGGATATGCGCCGCCGCTTCGCGGTAGCAGTAGTGCTTACCCTGCCAGTGGCGATCATCGCCATGGGCCACCATTTCCCCGGCCGTCCCCTGGAGCGCCTGGCTTCCCGGGAAGTCTTGGGTTGGCTGGAGCTAGCCCTGGCCACCCCGGTGGTGCTCTGGGCAGGCTGGCCCTTTCTGGTGCGAGCCGTGCAATCGGTCCGCAACCGCATTCTCAACATGTTTACCCTCATCGGGCTGGGAGTTTCAGTTGCTTACTGGTACAGCGTGGTGGCTCAGCTGTTTCCCAACCTCTTCCCGGCTTCTTTCCGGGACCCGGCGGGCGAGGTGGGGGTATATTTTGAGGCCGCGGCCATGATCGTCACCCTGGTGCTATTGGGCCAGGTGTTGGAACTCAAGGCCCGCGGCCAGACCAGCGCCGCGCTCAAGGCCCTCCTCGGTCTGGCCCCCAAGACCGCCCGGATCATTCGGGAGGATAGGACGGAAGAGGACATTCCTTTGGACCAGGTGCAGGTCGGTGACCGCCTGCGGGTTCGGCCGGGCGAAAAGGTGCCGGTAGACGGAGTGGTCCTGGAAGGCCGGAGCTCAGTTGATGAATCCATGGTCAGCGGGGAACCTATCCCGGCGGAAAAGGAGCCGGGCAGTCGGGTGATCGGGGCTACAGTGAATGGCAGCGGCTCCCTCATTATGCGGGCCGAACGGGTCGGCGGCGAAACCCTGCTGGCCCAGATCGTGGAGAGGGTGGCCGAAGCCCAGCGCAGCCGGGCGCCCATCCAGAGAGTGGCCGATGTCGCGGCGAGCTACTTTGTTCCGGCTGTGATCCTGGCGGCGATCGTCACCTTCATCGTCTGGGCTCAGATCGGGCCGGAGCCACGCTTGGCGCATGCGGTTATCAACGCCGTGGCCGTGCTGATTATTGCCTGTCCCTGCGCTCTAGGGCTGGCCACACCGATGTCCATTATGGTGGCGACCGGCAAAGGTGCCACCTTGGGGGTGCTTTTTAAAAACGCCGAGGCCATTGAGGTGATGCGTAAGGTTGATACCCTCGTGGTGGATAAGACCGGGACACTGACCGAAGGCAAGCCCAAGCTCGTGACGGTGTCGCCGGTTCATGGGGTGGAGGAATCAACCCTGCTGCGTCTGGCGGCCAGCCTGGAGCGCGGGAGCGAGCACCCACTGGCCGCGGCTATCGTCAATGGTGCCCAGGAACGCCAGATCGAATTTGCTGAAGCAGAATCATTCGAGTACGTTTCGGGGAAGGGCGTTACTGGACGAGTCGACGGACATCGTGGGGCTCTGGGGAATCGGCGGCTGTTGGCGGACCTGGGTTTTGACCCCGGGGACCTGGCCAGAACGGCGGAGTCTTTACGCCATGACGGCCAAACCGTGATGTTCGTGGCCATAGACGGCCAGGTTGCAGGGTTGGTCGGGGTCGCGGATCCTATCAAAGCGACTACCCCGGAAGCCATTGCCCAGCTGCATCAGGATGGTATCCGGATCGTCATGCTTACCGGTGATAGCCAGACTACCGCCCAGGCGGTAGCGCAAAAACTGGGGATCGACGAGGTTATTCCTGAGGTCCTGCCTGATCAGAAGGCGGAAGCGGTAAAACATCTTCAGGCCGAGGGCCGGATGGTCGCCATGGCCGGGGACGGCATCAATGATGCTCCGGCTCTGGCCCAGGCCCAGGTCGGGATTGCAATGGGGACCGGCACCGATGTGGCCATGGAAAGCGCCGGGGTCACGCTGATCAAGGGGGATCTTAACGGTATCGCCCGCGCTCGCCATCTCAGCCGGGCCACCATGCGGAACATTAAGCAGAACCTGTTCTTTGCCTTTGTCTATAATTCGCTGGGGATTCCGATCGCGGCCGGCGTCCTTTATCCGTTCTTCGGCATCCTGCTCAGCCCGATCATCGCGGCCGCGGCCATGAGCTTCAGTTCCGTGTCAGTTGTAGGCAACGCCCTCCGCCTGCGGCGCCTCTTTCTGTAACCGTTTATTCCAGACTTTGGTGACATGCTCAGTGCGGTCCAGAGTTTTGGAATAATTAACACCTGGTGAAAAAAGGGAGTAGGGCCGGATTTATGTTAATCCAGCTGGTGGATAGATTCAATCTATTTCTTCTCAATCCATTGATAAAGAAAGATCGGAGGACGTTATGGGACGTAAGATTTTCTCAATTCTGGTGGCGACAAGTATAATGCTCTCTCCCGCCGGACTACTGGCTCAGATGCATGGCGGTCCTGGTCAGCACCACCAAATGATGGGACCTGGCATGCAGCACAATATGGGGATGATGTCCGGCCTGATACAGGAAATGCACCAGATGATGGGCCAACCGATGGACCCGGTCCAGCAACAGCAAATGCAGGAAATAATGAACCAGATGGGGCAGATAATGCAACAGATGTGCGGTCCCCAAGGCCCTCAGAGCCAATCGCAGCATCAAAAACAATTGCAAGAGATGCGCCAACGCCTCGATGGCCTGAAGGGTCGGATATACAAAAAGCATTGAATCTTGCAGGCTTGCCATGCCGGTCCTGCCCTCACCAAAAATTACACAAAGGAGTTCGATATGAAAAACCGCTGGATATAAGGTGACTTTCTAAGTTTGAGGAAAAAAGTGCTCACTATGGCTGGGGGAGGAGGATTCGAACCTCCATTGGCGGATCCAAAGTCCGCAGTCCTGCCGTTGGACGATCCCCCATCAGGTTGGCCTGGGTAGATTGACTTTTTATGATGGTTTGGCGGGTGGTTCGCTGATTAAGCGGCGCAGAACCCCGGATGCCTTAAAAGTCACTACCCGCCGCGCATTTATGGTTAGATCCTGACCGGTCTGAGGGTTGCGGCCCCGGCGTTCTTTTTTGTCTTTCACCGTCCATTTCCCAAAACCACTGATGAGCACATCGTCTCCAGAGGCCAAGGCCTGTTTGATCAGACCGAATACACTATCAACGGCGCGGGCGGCCTCTGCCTTAGGCAAAATTTCCTTCTCAAAAAGTACCTGCACCAGGGCTGCCTTGGTCAGTGGCATGGGCTCTCCTTAAACTATGTTATTGTCAAGACGCAGCCCAGAACCAAGCTCTGTTCTCCGTCCCCTTTAGGGCGGCTATGAAAAACTACCTGGGCTGACCATCACCTGTAATCAAAATTATAATTCACTATTTGCCTTTAATGCAAGGAATTTGTTTAAGATATGCAGATGCCCGGGCCTTCTCCATTCCTTGTCTAGGGAAAGCCAGGATTCTAACCTAAGGCCCAGGGCGGTGGGCCAGCTTTTTTCGGGAAGATGTGATATAAACCAGGAAAACTTACAACCATCAAACTCGCTGAATGGTGCAGACCAGCCTGGGGATACCGATATGGAAGCGATTCCTGGTCCTTTTGCCTATTATTATGACTGGATTAGTGATAATTCTTATTTTCGGCGATTATACCGCCTGTTGGGGGAAGATTTGCAGAAGGCGCTACCCCCCGGTGGTTTGCTGCTGGATATCGGTACAGGGCCGGGCCGGCTCCTGCTGGGGTTGGCCACCCAAAGGACTGATATCCGGGCCCTGGGTTTGGATCTGTCCCCGCCAATGGTTACTCTGGCGCACCGTCGTCTGCTCCAAGCCCACCTTAGTGATCGGGTGGCAGTGCTGGCCGCCACTGCCACCGCTTTGCCCTTTCCGGCCCAAGTCTTTGATCTGGCGGTGGCCACGATGAGTTATCATCATTGGAGAAACCCGAGCCTGGGGCTGCAAGAATTGTTGCGGGTTCTCAAACCCGAGGGGCGGGCCTGGTTATATGAATTAGACCGGAACGCCGGGATTGTGGAGATTCGCGCCTTTGCCCGCCAGCAGCATCAGAGTTTTTATCTGACCTTCACGGCCATACGGCTTGTGGCCCTCCACTCCGCTCTCCGGGCTCAAGATTTTGAATGGGCCTGTCAGCAAGCCGGAGCACCTTTTTGGCAAATAGAAAAAGTCCATCACATCTTCTGGCGGGCGGAAATCAGACCCCAACGCCCTTAATCAGCCCCAGAATTTAGACCTCTTGCCAGCAAAAGCACCTTCTGGAAAACGGCTTGGAGGGAAAATCCTGTCAGCCCGGCTCATCCGCCATCACTTGCCCTGCAGCAGGGTTATTGGTGAAAGGATGAGCCGGGCCGACAGGGCGCCGAGGATAAGGAGAGGGCGGAAGTGCCCCAGGATTAAAATCATTTCTTGGCGGTGCCAGGTTTATCAGCCTTTGTTCAACTAAAAAAAAACCTCAATTCTCGTTGCTGAGAATTGAGGATTGCACCCAGTTTTCTTGGTCCTCAACCATTACGAAGGGGCGGCTCCGACGGCAGCTTGCTTCGCTTATTTATTACAGGCAGGTCTTCTGGCTCCCGGCTCTTTCTACTTCCAGCGCCTTCCCAACCCCTCTATCAGGCCAGTGGCTTGATGCTGGTTTCGTCCCCGGTTACAGCGGCGGGACCGCGACGGATTTGCACCGTCTTCCCTTTTAACCCCTCGGGGCCTGTAAGTTGTCCCTTTTTAACACGCTAGAGGGGGACTGTCAAGCAAATTTTTTCGCCGGAAGTCAAGGAAGCCGACACCAATTCTTAAAATCAGAAAATATAACCATCATTTATTTTTAAGTATATACTTTACCATTTGCCCGGCTTCCAAGTTTATAAGTATAGGCATTTATACCGGTTTAAACCTTACTTAATGGCGCCCCCAGTCAAAGCACTTCGTCGCTCTCCCCGTCCTCAATTTTTAATAATTTCAAATTAATTACCCTTCATGTTTATCCTTCCCTGTCAATTCTTTGACGGCAACATGGATCTTTGACGGTGGTTGATGGCGGCCGCGGCCTGCTGCGGACCTAAGCTTCATACATATATCTAATGAATATCTTTGATTATTTTTGTCAGCCGGAACATTTTTCCCCTTCTGGCACAATGATTGCTCATCAAGATAACCACCAAAAGAATTAAAAGCCGGCACAGACGGGAAAAAGCAAACTAGCCACGATTGGGGATAGAGACACTCTGGCAAAAAAAGCTGATTAATCCTGGATTTGGTTCTCTTTTTGAGCGTCGTTCCCTTGGCCGGTTAGGAGCCGGGCAGCTTAAAAAATAAGGCTGATATTTTGACGGAACAGTGGGCCAGGTCAGAGTAAAGGTCCTGGAGCAATTGGAAGGCCTCATATCTTGTTGATTTAGAGGTTCGAATGGATCCGAGTTTAAAGAGTTCGGTGAGTTATAAAGACGGTCTGTTTAACCAAGTGGCGCTGGATTCCGACCTGCGACCACGAGTGATTGCCGTAACCAGCGGCAAAGGTGGTGTGGGGAAGTCCAACATTGTGGTCAATTTGGGTTTGGTACTCACCCGTTTGGGTAAGAAAGTGCTGATCATCGATGCTGATCTGGGTTTGGCAAACATTGATGTCCTGTTGGGATTATCTCCCCGGTTTAATATCAAGGACGTCTTTTCCGGCCAAAAAAAATTAGCCGAGGTAATCATCGAATGTCCGTGCGGCATGAAAATCCTTCCGGCCGCCTCAGGTTTTCAGGATATGGCCGAACTGGACAGGAGCCAAAAACTTTTTCTCTTAAATGAGCTGGATAACTACTCTGAGAACTTGGACATCGTATTGATTGATACCGGGGCTGGCATCTCCAGTAATGTGCTTTATTTCAATATTGCTGCCCAAGAACGGATCGTCGTGGTCAAAAATGAACCAACTTCGGTTACCGATGCGTATGCCCTGATCAAAGTCCTGGTTACCAAGTATGCCGAAAAGCGTTTCAAACTGTTGATCAATTACCTTTCCCAGCCCAAAGAGGCTGAGGTTGTCTACCGTAATCTAACCATGATTGCCGATCGCTTTCTGGGCGGAGAGGTAGCCATTGATTATTTGGGCTTTATTCCTCAAGACGGGGCCATCCCTAAAGCCATATTGAAACAACAGGCCGTAACGGAACTTTTCCCGCGTTGCTCGGCAAGCCGGTGTTTTACAGAAATAGCCCACAGATTATTAGAAATGAACCCAAGTCCAGAACTTGATGGGAATATCAAATTTTTTTGGCGACGTCTGGCCACACTTAAGGTTTAAGGAGCCCTTTGAAGGAGTACCCGATCATGGAAAAACATATGGCCATACAACAGATCCAACCTCTGCCCCAGTATGACTGGCCCGAAAAGCCTGACTCAGAATGGCAAGAACGGATGGTGGTCCAATATGTCCCCCTGATTAAATATATCGCCAGTCGCATCGCCTTACGCCTGCCCCCTCATATATCTCTGGATGATTTAATCAGTTCCGGAATGGTGGGACTACTCGATGCCATTCAGAAATTTGATCCACGGAGAAATATCGACTTTAAAACATATGCGGAATTTCGAATAAAAGGCGCGATCTTAGATGAATTGCGTAGCCTCGATTGGATTCCGCGCTCGGTCCGCAAGAAAAGCAGCATGGTGGAAAAAGCTTATGCCGATCTCCAAAAAGAACTCGGTCGACCCGCAGAAGCTGAAGAGGTTGCAGCTTCTCTCGGACTGACTTTAGAAGAATTCTACCATCTCTTAGATGAAACCAAAACGGTATCGGTGATAGATATTGATTCCTTCTGGCGTAGCTTTCCAGAATTATCCGAAGATGAAATTTATGAAATTCTCCAGGATGAAAGCTCTCGAGATCCTTTTATTACCCTCTATTTCTCGGAACTGCGCGCGGAAATTGTGCGCGCCATCGAATCTTTGCCAGATAAGGAAAAATTATTGATCTCGCTTTATTATTATGAGGAACTGACTATGAAGGAAATCGGTGAAATCATGGGCTATACTGAGTCCCGGATTTCCCAAAAACACAGCCAGGCGATTGCTCGGCTGCGTAGTAACCTTAACGAATATTTTCAGAAATTATAAATCGTTTTCGCTTCCGTTGAGACTTTTCCTCATCAGCAAAGTCATTGGCGGGAAGGGATCGCTTGACCGCCGCAAATGAGCTCGGCGGAAGTTTTGTGGGCTTAAAGCTCCCTCCGAATAGAAGCAGGTACTCGGCCGCTCATAGCTTCAAAAGAACGTCCTCAAGATAGCCAAACCACGCCTTGTTGCCCACCGTCCCCTTTATCGGAAAAATCTTGCTTTAGTTCCTCAAGATGATTAATATAGCGATATTTTGTGGAAATATATTAACCTTATAGAACGATCCTTTGATATCCTGATTTCTTAATGACTTGTCCTCAGCAATTGTTAGACATGACCGTTGACCGACTTAAAAACCGAATCCGTGCGGCTCGGGGAAGCATTCCTCCGGATCTGGTCCTAACCGGGGGTCAGGTAATAAACGTCTTCACCGGCACTTTGATGAAGTGTGATGTTGCTTTATTTGATGGGGTGATCGTCGGGCTGGGGTCCTACGAAGGCCCCAGCTTGGACCTCAAAGGACAATTTGTCGCCCCCGGTCTGATCGATGGTCACATTCATCTGGAAAGCACCATGCTTACTCCCCCAGAGTTGGCCGGCGCCGTCGTTCCCCGGGGCACTACCGCCATAGTCACCGACCCGCATGAAATTGCCAATGTCCTGGGATCCACGGGGTTAGACTATATTCTGACCGCCAGCCAGGGGCTGCCCTTGGATGTCTTCCTGATGATACCCTCCTGTATTCCAACTTCCCACCTGGAGACCTCGGGGGCCAGATTGGAGCTGGCAGAAATACGGGCCTACCGATATCACCCCCGGGTCCTGGGGCTGGCAGAAATGATGAATTTTCCCGGGGTGATTAATGGGGTGCCGGAAGTTTTAGAAAAATTAGCGCTGTTTGCCAACGGCCTGGTGGATGGGCATGCCCCGCTACTGTCCGGGCCGGAGCTTAATGCCTACCGGTTGGCTGGCCCCGCCTCTGACCATGAATGTATCATGCTGGCAGAGGCTCAGGAAAAATTAGCCCTCGGGTTCCACCTGATGATTCGGGAGGGGAGTCAGGCCAAAAATCTGCAAGACCTCCTCCCAGCGGTGACCCCGGCCACCATGCGCCGGACCATGTTGGTGACGGATGACTGCCACCCCTACGACCTTCTTAATATAGGCCATATCGACCATCTCATCCGTAAAGCCGTCTCCTTAGGGATAGATGCTATCACCGCCATCACCATGGCTAGCCTCAATACCGCCGAGTACTTTCGCCTGGGACGGCGAGGGGCGATAGCCCCTGGGTATATCGCAGATCTGGTAATTTTAGATGATCTACAGGAATTTAAGGTTAACCAGGTGTTTAAAAACGGGCAGCTGGTGGCTGAACAGGGGCGATGTGAAGGCTGGCCCTTGCCCTCGAGTGCTTATCCAAGGTCTCCTTTTCAGGTCCGGAACCTGGCCCTGGAATCTTTCCAGCTTCCGGTGCAGGGTAGCCGGGTAAAGGTTATTGGTCTGATTCCCGGTCAGATTTTAACTGCCTTAAAAGTGCTTCCGACCCCGGCCCGGGATGGCCAGGTAGTGGCAGACATAAGCCAGGATGTGCTAAAGCTGGCCGTAATCGAAAGACATCGGGGAACCGGCAATATCGGTTTGGGACTGGTGCGGGGGTTCGGCCTGCAGAAGGGGGCTCTGGCTTCCTCAGTCGCTCACGACTCCCATAATATTATCGTGGTGGGCGTAAATGAGGCCGACATGCTAAAGGCCGCCGAGCATCTGGTGGCATTGGGAGGAGGGTTGGCAGTGGTTGCCGACGGGCAGGTAAAAGCCGACCTGCCTCTCCCGGTGGCCGGATTGATGAGTCCTGAGCCTTTGGAAGCGGTAGCGGCCCGCCACGCTGAGGTACAGGCCGCCAGCCGCAGTCTGGGCGGGGTTTTACCTGATCCATTTATGGCCTTAGCTTTTTTGGCCCTGCCGGTAATTCCCGAGCTGAAACTTACTGATCTGGGATTGGTTGATGTGAACCGGTTCCGGATCGTTTCGCTGTTTGGTGAGGACTAACGCAACTTAAGTTGGCAATTATATTGACCAATACTTCCAGGAGGATCATATGAGCCTGGTACTGACCGGGGCCGAGGTTTTGGAAATACTGGACATGGAACTGGCGCTGGCAGCTGCGGAAGAAGCCTTTCAGGCCTATGGTCAGGGCCGGGTCAATATGCCCCCCAAGTCTTATCTGAAATTGCCCCATGGCGATTTTCGGGCCATGTATGGGGCCTTGTCCTTAAAAAGCGGAGAAATTTGCGGCCTTAAATGGGTCAATGTCCACCCCGATAATCCGCAACACGGGCTACCCACCGTGATGGCCAAAATTTTACTCAATAATCCGGATAACGCGGTGGAAATTGCTGACCTGGATGGAACCTATATCACTAATTTCCGGACCGGGGCGGCGGGGGGACTGGCGGCCAGGTATCTGGCCCGCCCCGAAGCCGTCACCCTGGGACTGATTGGGGCCGGGACCCAGGCCCGCACCCAGGTGGCCGCTATCTTAAAGGTGCTGGCCATTCAGGAGATAGTCATTTATGACCTTATTCCGGCCCGAGCTCGGGCCTTACGGGATGAAATCATTTCCCAATATGGGGTCCGGGCCATCACCAGTGAAACGGCCGAGGCCGCGGTCCGGGATCAGGAGTTGGTGGTTACCACTACTCCCAATACCACCCCTGTTATCCAGCGGGCCTGGATCAATGACGGCACCCATATCAACGCCATTGGCGCTGATGCCGCCGGGAAACAAGAACTAGAGGCCGCCATTCTGCAAGATGCCAAAATCATCATCGATGATTGGGCTCAAGCCCAGCATTCAGGAGAGATCAATGTTCCTTTGGCCCAAGGCCAACTCCGGCCGGAGCAGATTTTTGGGTGCCTGGGGGAGGTGGTGACGGGCAAAAAACCGGGGCGGGAAAATTCCCGGGAGATCACGGTATTTGACTCTACCGGACTGATAATCCAGGATCTGGCCTTGGGGTGGGCGGTTTATCTTCGGGCCCGGGAGCAAAAGCTAGGGGAGGATAAGGAATTTATTGCTGGTCTAAAATGAAATCGGTAGGAAAGGGAGATAAATCATCCAAGACAACATGTTAAGCTGAAAAATGAATTGACCGCCATCTCTAATTTGCCCTCCCACCAACCCGCCCAGCCACCATGAAAAGTTGCGCGCGGGTTTCACTCTTTGGTTTCATCCCCCTGACCGGCACAGCGCTGACAAAGATAACCGGTTTCGGTCTGCTGATGTAAACCCTGAATCACCATTGCCCCGCAGCGCTCGCAGATTCCCAGGATAGTAGGGATATTCTGGCCGCCCAAGTGGGTGGGCGGATGTGGGGACCTTTTGAAGCAGGAGATAAGCCGATCCCAGAATCGTGTAATGCTGTTTGCGACCAGGGGCTTTCCCATCCGTAAGGCGGGGGACACAATGGAAAAAATTGTTAATTGGGATACCGGACCTCGAACACCCGCTTGGCCACTACAAAGGTATTAATATAGTACGACTGGTTTAAATCCGTAACTGTAACCCCCTTGCGGTGGTTAGAAGCGTGGATCATCTTGCCTTCGCCCATATAAATGCCGGAATGACCTATATACCCGCCGCCCCGCCGGAAAAACAACAGGTCTCCGGGTAACAATCTGGAAAAATCAAGCCGCTGAGTGACGGTTTTGCCTACCTGAGCCTGCTCCCGGCTGGTGCGTGGCAGATCAATCCGAAAACCTTGATAAATGTATTGGACAAATCCAGAACAATCAGTAGCTCCGCTATATTTTAGCGAGGCCCCCAGGGAATAAGGTGCACCCTGGTATTTTTTGGCCAGGGCCAGAACGAGCTCCCTGAAGCTCCAACGGGGATAAATCGGGGTTTTCTTACGGTGGGTCATAGAATAGTCGTCATCACCAGGGCGACGCTTTTTTTGATCTTTAGCTCTGGGGTTGACGGTAGGCTCGCCCACCTTTTTCGGAGATAAAGGTTCCAACAAGAAACTGCCATCCCGTTGCGGGATAATTTTCATCAGCGGAGGAGTCTCACAAATCCCTCCCTGGTAATAACGCCGATATGATGACCGTGAACGAGAATATCTCCGGTATGACCGGCGCTTCGAGCGTTTATATGCCGTCCGGCGACTTTTGCGGCAACGAGAGACTTTTTTACTACTAGAAGATTTCTTTTTTATTTGGGAAGACGCAGACTTTTTTTTGCTTGACTGGGCCTGGCCCTGGCTGATTAAACAAGAGGAAAAAACCAGCGTCAGTCCCAAAGAGAGGCTGATAACTAGACGGCATACCATCATCGACCTCCTTCCTGGTTAACCATGGATCGGGTCTGGTTAGTAGTCATCCGGAGTCTGTCTCAAAGCAACCGGAAGAGATTAAGCGTAATGTATTAAATTGTTTGATATTTTTTTACCCTCATCCCAACCGTCCCAGCAAGGGAAACAAATAATTGGTTTCCGGATAGACGGTGGTTATCGACTTAGATAAAATTTAGTGATTAAATCAATTAGTTAGGCTAACGAGAGGGTGCAACTTTATCAGCCCTGAAAATTTTGTCAACCTTAGTAGAAGTTCGGCTGGATGTCAACCCTTTTTAGGTGATGTTTGTTCGGGGAGTTCAAAATTAAATATTATTATCGGACAGTTATTCAAGTAAAAAAATTCACTTCTTCTAGCTGGAAAGCTCCAGGAAGATTTGCCGAGGGCTATTTTTTGGCTTTGGGGACCAGCAATAACTTTGTGAACACCCTTTTTTTTGGTAACATAAATTTTGGAGATTACGCCATCATGACCATTAAGGGATATTGCTCGCATCTGGCAGACGGCTTCATTGGCAGTGTCTTGGGCACGGCCTTGGGGGATGCCCTGGGCCAAGGGGTGGAAGGCTGGCCCGCGCCTCTGATTCAGGCTACGTATGGCTGGTTGGATCGGATGGTGGAGGGCTGGCAACCAGCCGGGGCCTACACCGATGACACCGAGATGATGGTGGGTATCCTGGAGACCCTGGTGATGGTGGGTGATTTTGACCCGGAAGTCTGCGCCCAGCGCTTTGTCGCCAATTATCACCCGGCGCGGGGCTATGGTGGCCGTATCTCCGGAATTATGCAACGTCTGCGCCAGGGTGAACCCTGGCAGGAGGTGGGCACCGATAGTTTCGGCAATGGCAGTGCCATGCGCATCGGGCCGTTAGGGGCTTTTTACTTTGATGACCTGGTCCGCGTCAAAGAAAAGGCCCTGCTTTCCTGTCTGATCACCCATAAACATCCCGAGGCCCAGGCCGGAGCGGTAGCTCAGGCCACCGGCGTGGCCTTGGCCCTGGAGGCCGGCTGCCAGGGCTGGCCCCTGGAAGTAGACCGGTTTATCAGCATAATCCAAGCCCAGATTGCCGACCTGTGCCCCCAGTTCGCCGAGCGCTTGGAGTCCTTAAGGCACTCGCCAGGTAATGATCGGGAAAGTCAGCGACAGGCACTGCGGCAAGCCTACCGGTGTGATGTCCGGTCCATCGAGGCCGTGCCGCCAGCCTTAGGGGCCTTTTTGTGGACCCGGGAGCCGCGACCGGCCATAGAGCTGGCCGTCAACCTGGGTGGCGATACTGATACCTTGGGGGCGATGGCGGGATCTCTGGCTGGAGCCTATTATGGTTATTCCTGCCTCCCGACGGAATGGCTGGCCATTCTGGAATCCGGCCCCCAGGGTCGGGAGTTTCTCTTGACGCAGGCTGACTTGGCAGCCCAGCGCTTAATTCACCGTTTGAGTCAAAAAGGCCATTGCAACTAATGACTCAGATAAATTCGGTAACCCCTGGTCATGAGCTTTCTCCAGATCGCCGTCAGGCCTTACTGAGCCTGGCAAACCGTGTGGGATACGTGTTTCAGGACCTACACCGGCTGGATCAGGCACTGACCCATAGCTCCTACGCCTATGAATATCCTGGGGTTGGAACGAGCAATGAACGGCTGGAATTCTTAGGGGACGCGGTTTTGGCCCTGGTAATCAGTGATCTGCTGATGGAACAGTTTCCTCAGGCCAGCGAAGGCGACCTGTCTCGCTGGCGGGCCTATCTGGTTAATGCCAAACAATTGGCCGTGATTGCCCAAAAACTGGAACTAGGCAACTGCCTGCTGCTGGGTCGGGGAGAGGAGCAGCAGGCGGGACGGAAAAAGCCGTCGGTCCTGGGTAATGCCTTGGAGGCGGTTTTGGCGGCTATCTATCTGGATGGCGGCCTGAAGGCGGCCCGGCAAGTAATCGCCCGTTTATTCGCTGATCGCCTGGTCTGGCCTGGACAACAGAATTTACTTCAGGATTTCAGAACCAGATTACAGGAATATACCCAAAAATATTTTAAACTAGTTCCCAACTATCAGGTGGTGAGCGAAGCGGGCCCAGCCCATGCGAAAAACTTTGAGGTCGAAGTTCGATTGGATAATCGGTTTTTGGCCCGGGGTCAGGGGAGGACCAAAAAACAGGCGGCCCAAGCTGCGGCGCGACAGGCCCTGGAGTGCTTGATAAGGAATAAGGGCTGAGTAGGCAATCTGAGGCCCGCCCCACCCTACTGATCCAGGTTGACGGTGATCGATGCCTTTTCTCCCCGCTGTCTGAGCGGAAACCTTGCCGCCGGGATCAACTTGCCGAAGCTGACCCGAAGCTCTTTTTGCCTTGCTCAGAGGCCATGGATTCCAGTTCCTGTTGGCAGGCCGAACATATTCCCAGGAACTGGATTGACACCCTTTCAACCTTGAACGGGCCATCAAGGCCCTCTGGATATGGAAGTTCCTTCGGCCATTCCCAATCGACATCCTCTATCCGGAAGCAGCGAGAACAGACCAAGTGGGCATGAGGATGAAGATTGCCATCGTAACGGGCTACCTCATGCAACGGATTGATTTTAAATATCAAACCTTTTTGGCAAAATGTCTCCAAAGTTTTATAAACCGTGTTAAAGGAGATCGTGGGCAAGGTCTGTCGTACTTCGTCGTAAAGAACCTCAGCACTGGGATGGTCACGATGGGCAAGGATAGCCCGCAAAATCGCCAACCGTTGGGGAGTAACCGAAATACGGCACTCCTTCAATCTATTAATTATGGCATTTATAGTCATAATAGTTTAATTTCTATTTTATAATACTAATTACTATGATTTGTCAAATTTTATTTTAGCCCGGGGTTTTAAACGAGGGGTGATTCAAAATAGTTTTCCTCTGTCAATGGAAGGTATTACTTGCATAAATGATTTCAGTAATAGTAGGCTAGACCGATATGAACAAAATTGACATCAAAGCTTGGGTTGTCGCTGTAGAGAGAGGCGTTGGACGAGTGGCGAAAACGGTACGCCAGAGTCAGGGCATAGCCCCCGGTGAGATGGAAATCTACACCAACCCCGGCTTGGGGACTGAAATTAAAGGTATGGGCAAAGGCTTCGCTGTCAATATTTTCGAAAATGATCCCGGCCCCCCCTTCCAGGTAAACCAGCACCTTATTACCCAAGGGATAGGTAAATTTTAGCAGCGGGGTAAAGCCAGCCTCCCAGCCGTCATGGAGAGCGTCAGCATAGCTGATAACGCCTTCGATTAACAGGGAAATGCGCAGCTTACCCAGGTAAGGATTGTCGGCCCGGGTCAGGAAGAGGCCCCAGCGGGGCAACAGGGTGTAAATATCGATAATTTCTTTGGTCCCGAAGGAACGCCCCCAGCCGAAGCGCAGACCACACTCCCGGGTCAGTTCGGCGTAATTGAAATCCGCGGCCCCAGCCCGAGGGACAGTAAATTCTGGTACAAATAGCATGCCAACCAGGCATATCACTACCATCAACCTTTTCAGGCACTTAAACATTATTTGCCTCCTTAAATTGACAGAGTAAATCCAGGCTACCACCAAGGACTAATAATGTCAAAAAAAATATCCATTATGAGTATTAGTTGCTTGTTGGGCGGGGTGCTGGCAGGGTTGGTTGGGCTCGCCGGATGCGGGATCCACCAGTTGGCCACCGGAGATCTGAAGCCGCCTCTGGTGAGCCTCAAAGCGATCACCGTCAATCCCCCCGCGTCCGAGGATTGGCCGCTGGCCTGCACCCTCCTTATAGAGAACCCCAACCCGCAGCCCATCAATATCAAGGGTTTTGATTATGAGCTGTGGCTTGAGGGTCAGCGCATGGTTCAGGGGGAGAGTCTGGAAGCCCTCAAGCTGCCGGCCCGGGGACGGGGAAAAGTCGTGGTGCCGATGCTGATCAAATTGCCCGTCATCCCTAAAGTATTGCGCGGCCTTTTCCAAAAGCGGAAAATCGCTTATGAGATCGCCGGCAGCTTCCGGCTCGGTCCCGGGCCAGGATTATTAAAGCTGCCTTTCCGATTCCAAGGTCAGATTACCGAGAAGGAGGGATGGGGCAGACTCCAAGAGTTTTTTAGACCCCAGACCTAAACGGCCAACGACCCCAAAGCATCCCTAAAAGGGGATAGGGGGAGCTGGAAGGATGGATGGGGTGCGGCAGTCCCTGGCCCTACCTTCAAATTAAACTGTTTAATGCTCCGATTAATAATGTTCAGTGCCGCCAGAAGGGGTCGTCTTGAAAACGGGCGGCTTGGCCTAGCTGTTCTTCAATCAGTAATAATCGATTGTACTTGGCGATCCGCTCGGAGCGGGATAGTGATCCGGTCTTGATCTGGCCCACGCCCGTGGCTACTGCC
This sequence comes from Deltaproteobacteria bacterium, assembly GCA_019309545.1. Classification (NCBI taxonomy): domain Bacteria; kingdom Pseudomonadati; phylum Myxococcota; class Myxococcia; species Deltaproteobacteria bacterium. The sequence continues at coordinate 107,198 of JAFDGA010000004.1, read as the reverse complement.
AGATCGGCTATGAAGGTATCCTCAGTTTCCCCGGACCGGTGGGAGACTACCGCCCGGTAACCATGTTGGCGGGCCAACTGTATGGCGTCGAGGGTTTCAGTAACGGTGCCGATCTGATTGAGCTTAATCAGGATGGCATTAGCGACCTTTTCCGTAATGCCCCGTTGCAGGCGGTTGACATTGGTGACAAAAATGTCATCCCCGACCAGTTGTAGGCGGTCCCCCAGATTGGCGGTCAGATGCTGCCAGCCCGGCCAATCGTCTTCGGCCAGGCCGTCTTCGATAGAGACAATGGGAAACTTCTGACTTATTTTCTGGTAGAATTCGGTCATGGCCGCGGCATCCCGGCGGGAGCCATCCGACTTGGTGAAGACATATTCCCCAGCCTCAAAAAACTCCGAGGCAGCTGGATCCAGAGCCAAGACTACGTCCTGGCCAGGCTGGTACCCGGCCTGCTCCACCGCCTCGATGATCACCTCCAGCGCTGCTTCATTGCTGGCCAGGTCAGGGGCAAAGCCGCCTTCATCCCCCACCGCGGTGGACAGGTGGCGGGAGGCCAGGACTTTCTTTAAGGTATGAAAAACTTCGGCGCCGATCCGCAGGGCTTCGGCAAAGGTCTGGCCGCCGACCGGCATAATCATAAATTCCTGTAGGTCGATGTTATTGCCGGCGTGGACGCCGCCGTTAAGGATGTTCATCATCGGCATGGGCAGGGTGGCGGCATGGGCCCCCCCCAAATAGCGGTATAGCGGCAGTCCCAGGGAAGCCGCGGCCACCCGCGCCGTCGCCATGGAGACCGCCAGAATGGCATTGGCCCCCAAGCGGCTTTTATTTGGGGTGCCATCCAGTTCGATCAGCAGTCGATCCAGGCTGACCTGTTCAAGAGGGCTTTTGCCAATGATCGCCGGGGCAATGATCTCCTTGATATTCTGGACCGCCTTTAATACCCCTTTCCCCAGATAGCGTTTGGGATCGCCATCCCTGAGTTCCAAAGCTTCGTGTTCCCCGGTGGATGCTCCGGAGGGCACCGCGGCCCAGGCCTGAGTGCCGGTGTTGAGGGTGAGATCTACACATACCGTGGGGTTGCCCCGGGAATCCAAAATTTCCCGGGCATTGAGCGACCGGATGGCTATCATGCCCATTCCTCCTTGCGAATAAGTGAACGCAGTGCCCCCGCCCTTATTAGGGAGAACGGTTAAGATCGAGTTATTATTAGCACAAGCCCGGGGGTCCGACAAGCATTATTTCAGCCGCAGGGCCAGGCACAAGCCATCTTCCTCGGGTGAATGGCCGGGCAGAAAGGACAGAAGCTGAACCGACCGCCACCGGGGATGGGAAAACACCTCCTGGCTGAAGGCCACCGAACTCTGGAAGCCGACGTTATCGGTGACCAGCAACCCGCCCACCCTGAGCAGCCGTAAACAATGAGGCCGGGCCGGAAGGTAACCCTCTTTGTCAATTTCCATAAAGATCAGGTCAAACGGCTCGTTCAGGCCAGCCATCAGGCCGATTGCCTCTCCCACTCGGACTTCAATTCGGTTTCCCAAGCCGGCCCGACAATCGGTATTTTCTCCTGTTCGGTCTCCTGCTCCAATTCCACCAGGAGCTCATCCCGAGACGGAACCAAGTCATTAAAATAACGTTTTAAATCTGATATCATTCTGGACATAATTTCACCTAAAAAAGTGGCGCCTGGGTTAGGCAAGGGGCAGGGGGATTGCCGATGAGCTCCATGGCTTTAATGGCCTCAAGTAAAAGGGGGCTTTCATTCTGCCTTGCTTTTTAGCTTTCTCTAGTCTATATGGTATATAATACCACATTGGAATAAAAACCAACTGCTGCATCATCGAAATAGCCCTCTAATCCCAAAGAAGAATTAGGGAGCAAAGAATGTTATGCACGATGAAGAATTGAAGGGAAAGATCAGGGCGGCGGCTCCGGAAGGCAAAATTGCCTGCGCCCGAGCTTTTCAATTGGCGGAGGAATGTGGCCTAACCCGCCAGCGTTTAGGGGAATTATTGAACGAATTGGAGATCAAAATTATCCAGTGTCAACTGGGATGTTTTTAGATTAACGGATAGGATAAAATGGAATACATTTTCGGGCCGGTGCCGTCCCGCCGTCTGGGCCTATCTCTGGGGGTGGATCTGGTGCCTTTAAAAACCTGTACTTTTGATTGCATTTATTGCGAATTGGGGCGGACTGTCCACAAAACCATGGAGCGGCGAGAGTATCACCCGGCGGCAGTGATCATCCAGGAATTACAATTCTATTTTAAACAGGCCGAGATCTTGCCGGACTATGTCACCCTGGCGGGCTCTGGGGAGCCGACACTCAATGTCGGCCTGGGAGAAATTATCAAGGCGGTTAAGCGGATAACCCGGGTGCCGGTGGCGGTATTGACCAATGGCTCTCTCTTTTTCCTGCCGGAAGTGCGGGAGGACCTGCTTCAGGCTGACCTGGTGCTGCCCTCCCTGGATTCGGCCTCGCCAGGAATTTATCGGGCCATTAACCGACCGGTGGCGGGTCTGGAACTGGAACAAATCATCGCCGGGCAGGAGGCTTTCCGGAAGGCTTTTCAGGGCCAGATCTGGCTGGAGATTTTGCTCCTCCGGGGTATTAATGACGATCAGGCGGAACTGGAAAAACTGCGGCACGTTATCGCCCGCCTGAGACCTGAGCGGGTGCAACTCAATACCGCGGTGCGCCCGGTGGTGGAGGACTATGCAGTCCCCTTGAGCCCCGAGCAACTGAGGGCAGCGGCGGCCTTTTTGGGAGAAGGGGTGGAAGTCATCGCGGAATTCGACCCCGCCACCCACGCCAAACTTGCTTTATCGGATGCGGACTTCCTGGAGACCCTGGCCCGGCGGCCGATGACCGCCCAGAATCTGGCGGAAATCCTGGCCCTGCCCTTGCCGGAGGTCCTGAAAAGATTGAACCAATTGAAAAATCGGGGGCTGATCTCTTATAGTGTGCATCATCATCAGGGTTTTTATTTTTATCCACGCAGCCGGGTTGCGCAGCCTTCTTCGAAATGAACGTCGACTAGGGGATATTTTAATAAGCTGTAAACACCCGGCCAAATTTTAGAGGCCGTCAATTTACGAAAATACCATTTCGAGACTCCAAATGGTAGGCACCCGCGGCGAGAAAGGGGGTAAGTACGACCCTGGCCAGCAAAGGTTTAAAATAAGGGTGTGAATCTGGGGGGATTTGGATCATGACGCATATTTTTGATCTGGGTATGGATATCGGTTCGGTAAGCATCAATACCGTGGTCATAAATGAAGCTGGGGAAGTGGTCTTCGAAGATTATCGGCGGACGCAGGGTCAACCACTACAGGTGGCCCTTAACATCCTGGAAGCCCTCCAGGAGCGGTTTCACTCCTCTGCCATCCGCCTGGCGGCCCTGACCGGGATCGGCGGCCAGTGCCTAGCGGAGCGGCTGGGTGGGGTGTTTGTCAATGAAGTCATTGCTCAGGCGCAGGGGACGTTTGTTTTTCATCCCGAAGCCCGCACCATAATTGATATGGGGGGGGAGGATGCCAAACTGATATTGATTGATCAAGATCCTCAGGGCAACTTAATTATTCAAGATTTCGCCATGAATAGTATGTGTGCCGCGGGGACCGGGTCATTTTTAGATCAGCAGGCCCACCGTCTGGGTTATGGGATCGAAGAATTCAGCCAACTGGCCCTAAAATCCACCACCCCACCCCGCATCGCCGGGCGCTGCAGTGTTTTTGCCAAGACCGATATGATACACCTGCAACAGGGAGCAACGCCCGATTATGAGATCATTGCCGGCCTTTGCCTGGCCATGGCCAGGAACCTCAAGAGTAATATCGCCAAGGGAAAAATCATTCAGCGGCCCTTAGCGTTCCAGGGCGGGGTGGCGCACAACCTGGGGGTCCGGCAGGCATTCCGCAAAATTTATGACCTGGCAGAAGGGGAATTGATTATCCCGCCCCACTTCTGTTCCCTGGGAGCGATTGGGGCGGTATCGGTAGCCCGGCAAAACCCACCCCCGGATTTTCGCCTCGACCTGCAAGGCCTTAGAGATTATCTGGCTCACCGGCCTTCGGAGGCCCAACGTCTGCCCGCCTTACAACCTCCGACGGAATTGGCTGCCGAGCACTATGCCATCGCCGAAGTCAGTCCGGAAGATGAAATTGAAGGGTACTTGGGGGTAGATGTGGGCTCGATCAGCACCAACGTGGTGGTCATCGATGCCCAGATGCGGGTGTTGGCCCGGGAATACCTGATGACCGCCGGACGGCCCCTGGAGGCAGTTTCCAAAGGCCTAAAACTGATCGGCGAGAAAATCGGTCAGCGGGTCCGAATCGCCGGGGCCGCCACCACCGGTTCGGGCCGCTATCTCACCGGGGATTTCATCGGCGCCGACCTGGTGCGCAACGAAATCACCTGCCAGGCCACCGCGTCGGCGGCCATTAATCCTGCAGTGGACACCATTTTCGAAATCGGCGGCCAGGACTCCAAATTTATCAGCCTGGAACACGGCGCTATCGTCGATTTTATGATGAATAAAGTCTGTGCGGCCGGAACCGGTTCTTTCCTGGAGGAACAGGCCGAGAAATTGGGCATTTCCATTAAGGATGAGTTCGGGCGGTTGGCTCTGCAAAGCCAGAACCCGGTGCGCCTGGGAGAACGCTGCACCGTGTTTATGGAATCCGATCTGGTCCATTATCAGCAGCAGGGGGTGGCCAAAGAGGACCTGGTGGCGGGACTGTCCTATTCCATTGTGCAGAATTATCTCAACAAGGTAGTGGAAGACCGGCGCATCGGTGATACCATCTTCTTCCAGGGGGCTACCGCCGCCAACCAGGGCATGGTGGCAGCCTTTGAGGCGGTGCTGGGCAAAAAGATCGTGGTTCCGCCGCACCATGATGTTACCGGAGCGATCGGCGCCGCGATCCTGGCCTGTCGCGAACGGACCTGGAAGACTTCCGGATTTAAAGGCTTTGATCTGGCGGACCGGGAGTATGAGGTTACTTCCTTCGAATGCAACGGCTGCCCTAATCATTGTGAAATTCGCCAGGTCAAAGTGGCCGGGGAAAAGCCCTTATTCTATGGCGGGCGCTGCGAAAAGTATGAAGTCAAGCGCGACCAGATCCAGGTGGAACTGCCTGACTTATTCAAGGAACGGGAGGCCTGGCTGTATGGACCAGAGCCGCCCAAGGAAGGACCCCGAGGCCCCATTGGCCTGCCCCGGGTAATGTTTTTCCATGAATTGATGCCCTTTTTCCGGGCCTTTTTCGAATCCCTGGGTTTTACCGTGGTCTATTCCCAAAAGACCAACAAATCGGTGATTCACCGCGGGGTGGAATGCATGGCGGCCGAAACCTGCTTCCCGATCAAGGTGGCGCATGGCCACATCCTCGACCTGCTGGAAGTTGGGGTAAAGAAAATCTTTCTCCCCAGCGTCATCGACATCCACCATCCTCATCCAGAAATCCGCCAGGGGGTGGTCTGTCCCCTGGCCCAGACTCTGGCGAATGTGGTGCCGGCGACTATTAATTTTGCTGACCATGGAGCCCAACTCTACTCTCCGGTGCTCTATTTCGGTCGGGGCCCCAAAGAGCTCCGACGTTCCCTGAGGACTCTGGCACAGCCGTTGCGGGTTTCACCTTTTGCCATCGAACGCGCCTTCCGCCGCGGAGAGGCGGCGCAAAAGACTTTTTATCAGGCCCTGCAGGCTCGGGGCCGGGAAATTCTTGACCAACTCAGTCCTCAGGATATGGCCATGGTCATTGTCAGCCGTCCTTACAACGGCTTTGACCCCGGGGTTAATCTCAACCTGCCCCGCAAATTGCGGCAGCTGGGCCAACTGGCGATTCCCATGGACTTTTTACCCCTGGATGAGGTTCGGGAAATCGAAGATATCAAGCCGATGTATTGGCGTTACGGCCAGAAAATTCTGGCCGCGGCCGAACTGATCCGGAACGACCGCCGCTTGCAGGCGATCTATGTCACCAACTTCGGATGTGGCCCGGATTCCTTTATCCAGCATTTCTTCAAGGATAAAATGCGCGGCAAGCCTTATTTAGAGATCGAGATTGATGAGCACTCCTCCGATGTGGGGGCCGTCACCCGCCTGGAAGCCTTTATGGATAGCCTGAAAAATGTGGCTTACCAGCCGTTCCAGAAAAAGGTCTCTCCTTACCGACGTCGGATTAAAGACCCAATGCGGCGCAAGATTTTCCTGCCGCCGATGACTGACCATGCCCTGGCACTGGTAGCGGCCTTTCAGGCCTGCGGGGTGGACGCGGAGGCCCTGCCGGAATCCGATGAGGAAACCTTGATTCTGGGCCGGCAGTATACGTCAGGCAAAGAATGTTATCCTTGCATCCTGACTACCGGAGATATGGTCAAGCTGGTCCGACGGCCCGATTTTGATCCAGAGCGCAGTGCCTTCTTTATGCCTTCGGGTTATGGACCCTGCCGTTTTGGCCAGTATCACCGCTTCCAACGCCTGATCCTGGATGAGTTGGGCTATTCCCAGGTGCCGATCTATGCCCCGGATCAGAGTGAGACTATGTATGAAGAACTGGGCATGGTGGGCAGCGATTACCCCCGCGTCGCCTGGCAAGGAATTGTCGCCATCGACCTGTTGGAGAAAAAACTGCGGGAAACCCGGCCTTATGAGGCGCAAGCCGGGTCTACCGACGAGGTCTATAGCTATTATCTGCAAAAGGTTTATGAAACCCTGCGGGATCGCGGTGATTTGGACCGGATTCTCCGGGAGGCCCGGGGAGAGTTTGAGAGTTTGACCCTGAACGGCGATGGCGCCAAGCCAATCGTAGGCGTGGTCGGCGAAATCTATACCCGGGCCAATAAATTTGCCAATGAAAATGCGGTCCAAAAGATCGAGGCCCTGGGCGGAGAGGCCTGGCTGCCGCCGATCGGCGAGTGGCTGCTCTACGTCAATTACACCGCCAAGATCCGGGCCCGCTACCTCAAACACTTTTTGAACTATCTGCAGGTTTATCTGACCGAACGGCAGCAGCTCAAGCTGGAACATCATCTGGAGCAGATCTTTCAGGGGGGGTTGAAAAATCTTTGTGAACCCTGCATTGCCGAGACCATCGCCTATGCTCACGGCTATCTCGATCCTTCCTTTGAAGGGGAAGCCATCCTGAGTATCGGCAAATCCAAGGACTTTATCCGCAAAGGGGCTTCGGGGCTGGTGAACATTATGCCCTTCACCTGCATGCCGGGAACCGTGGTCAACGCCCTGTTCAAGCGCTTCCGGGAGGAGCACGATAACATCCCCTTTATCAATCTGGTCTATGACGGCCAGGAACAGACCAACACTCGCACCCGGTTGGAAGCCTTTATGTATCAGGTGCGGCAATTTCAGAAATACCATCGTTTAGGTCAGGAGTAAGGGGTTAAGGGAGAATTCCTGATGCGGGCCGCTATCTCTTAAAGGGCGTCCTCGCAGATTCTTTTGCACTTTTAAACACTCAGCGCTGGAGGTCTGTTATGCCTGTTTGTCCCCGATGTCAACAAGAAGTCCCCGCCGGAGATAAGTTCTGTCCACATTGCGGCTATCAGTTGGAAGTGGCTGCGTCCAGCAGCCCCGGGGGCCCGGAAGCAAGTACCCCAGCCACCCCCGGGGCCGAGCCGGAAACCATCATAGTCAGCGACTATCAGGTTAAACCAGGATATTATCTCAAGACCGGCTGGGAAATTTTTAAACAGAATATACCCGGCTTTGTGGGCTTTACAGTTTTGGTATTCCTTATCCCGATGGTACTCATAGGCCTTTTGGGCCGATTCGGTCAACTAATCCATCTCATCATTAGTGGCCCCTTATCGGCCGGTTGGTTCGTGGTGAGCGCCAAACTGGTGCAACGTCAGCCTACCCAATTCAGCGATTTTTTCGCCGGATTCCACTATTTTCTACCATTATTACTTTACACCATCATCGGGGCGGTATTGATCTCGCTGGGGTTTGTACTGCTGATCATCCCAGGGATTTATCTTTTTGTGGGTTATACTTTTGCGGCGCTGCTGATCCTGGATCGTCGGTTGGATTTCTGGCCGGCCATGGAGTCGAGTCGCAAGACCGTGCACCGGCAATGGTTCGGATTCTTCGTTTTCATCCTGGCTTTGGTGTTGCTCAATCTGGGCGGGGCCTTATTATTGGGTATCGGACTGCTGGTCACCATACCCTGGAGTTTGTGCGCTATCACCGTCGCTTTTGATGACATCTTCGGCCTAAAAGCAACTTCCTATTGAACTTTTTAAACTCGTTCCCAAGTTGTACTTAACTTAGGAACGGAAATGCATGCCAAGCCAAGCTTGGCCGGGGAAGGCGTTCCCCAGCACAGCTGGGGAACGAGGCTAAAAATTTGATTCCCCCTTCCTGTTGTTCAACCATCAAAGGTAAATTGCTGGACTCCGATCTAGTAGAAGTAGCGGTTATTCTCCCCCTGTCTCAAACCCTGACCTATCGTCTGCCCGCCACGCTGACAGATGCCGCCCAGGTGGGGGTGACACTCAAGGTGCCGGTGGGGAGGCGCCGGGTCACCGGCTATCTTTTGGGTCCAGCCCGAGAAATCCCGACGGTGGCCATCCGCCCCGTGGAAGCGCTCCTTGACCCTGTGCCGCGCTTCGGACCGGAGTTGGTGCCCTTTTATCGCTGGCTGGCCGATTATTACCACTATCCGATCGGTGAGGTCCTCAACGCCGCCATCCCCGGCGGCGGCAGCCCCCGAACCGGCCGCCCGGAGCGCTGGGTCCGACTGGCTCCTGACCAGGAAGGCAATTCTCCCCCCGGCCGTTTCAGTGCCAAGGCCAGAGCCATACTGGGTTACCTACATGAGCTCCCCTGCTGTCCGGTCTCGGAACTGGCCCGCCATTTTCCCAAGCCTTATGCCACATTGCAACGCTTGCGGCGGGCTGGATTTATTACCCTGGAAGAGCGCCGGCGGCCGTATGACCCGTTTGCTGAACAGCTGCTCTCGGCCCGGCCCGAGATCCCGGAATTGGGGCCGGAACAAGAGCAGGCCTTAAGTGCGATTGTCACGGGGCTTCAGGCGGGAGAATTTTCGTCGTTTTTGCTCCACGGGGTGACGGCTAGTGGTAAGACCGCAATCTATCTGGCTGCGGCCCAGGAGGCCTTGAGCCAGGGGCGTACGGCCTTGATTCTGCTCCCGGAGATTGCTCTCACCCACCCCATCGGGTTGGCCTTCCGGCAGCGCTTCGGCCCTCGGGTGACCTTACTCCACAGCGGTATGTCAAAAGCAGCCCGGTTGGGAGAGTGGCGGCGGATTATCCAGGGAGAGATCGATATCGTCGTCGGGCCCCGCTCCGCGATCTTTGCTCCGCTGCCCCGGCTGGGGCTAATGGTGGTGGACGAGGAGCACGATCCCTCCTATAAAAATGAAGGGGGCCTGCCCTATCAGGCCCGGGATGTAAGCCTCTACCGGGGCCAACAGGCCGGGGCCACCGTGGTGTTGGGTTCGGCGACGCCGTCGCTGGGATCATTTTATCGGGCCCAGCAGGGTAAACATCATTATCTCCGCCTGTCCCGGCGGGTAACCCCCCACCAGCAACCCCAGATCAGCCTGATAAATCTTCGGCAGCAGAGGAAGTGCCGTCGCCTGCCCATCATTTCCACCCCATTACGCGCCGCCCTGGAGGAGACCTTGGCCCGGGGAGAACAGGCGTTGTTGTTTTTAAACCGGCGAGGCTATGCCAATATTTATTTCTGTCTGTTCTGTGGGCACATTTTCCAATGCCCGGCCTGCAGTGTGGCCCTAACCCACCATCAGCAGGCCCGGATATTGCTTTGCCACTATTGCGGCTTCAAGCAACCTGTACCGGAGGATTGCCCCCATTGCCAATCGACCGCCTTGAAACGTTATGGGCTGGGCACCGAAAAAGTGGAAAGCGAGGTTCAAAAGCTGTTTCCTGCCGCCCGGGTAGCGCGGCTGGATCGCGATAGCGCGCCCCATAGCCGTCAGGCAGTGGCCCTGCTAAGGGAGTTCGGCGCCCAGCGCCTGGATATCCTCGTGGGCACCCAGATGATCACCAAGGGCCACGATTTTCCCCTGGTCACCCTGGTGGGGGTCATTGCTGCTGATCTCAGCCTCTATTTCCCCGAATATCACGCCGGGGAACGGACCTTTCAGCTTCTGGCCCAGGTAGCTGGCCGGGCCGGACGCGGGCTGGCCCCGGGGCGGGTGTTGATCCAGACCTTTAACCCCGACCATTATGTTCTGCAAGCGGTCCAGAACCTGGATTATCAGGCCTTTTATCAGGCCGAAACGGAAGCCCGCCGCGGGCTGGGATATCCGCCCTTTACCCGCCTGGCCCTGCTTCGCCTCAGCGGCACCGATGCAGCTCGGGTGGAGACCGGGGCTCAGCAAGTGGCGGGCTGGCTAAACCGCACCATCCACAACGACCGTCAGATGGCTGATTATCTAAGGGTATTAGGCCCGGCTCCGGCCCCCTTAGCCCGTTTGAAACACCGTTACCGCTGGCAACTGCTGCTCAAGAGTTACGGCCATCGCCCTTTGCACCGCCTGTTATCCGGCTTAAGCCAAAACCGCGGGCAGCTCATCAGCCAGGACGTCGCCCTGGTCATCGATGTCGATCCGGCCAGCCTTATGTAGCCCAATTTTTTATAATTTTTACAAACTTTGAGCCGACCCGCGGCGATTAGGGCTCGCTATTTAAATCAGAGCCTTTAGGGCCTGTTCGTAAGCCTCATACGTAGGTCTGCCAAACAACACAAAGCGGACCCGCTCGATCTCCGGATGGGCTTTGAGATATGCCATTACCGTGCTCAAGGCCACTTTGGCGGCCTCGGACACTGGATAGCCGTAGGCTCCGGTCGAAATGGAAGGGAAGGCCAAGCTTTTGAGGCCTTTGTCCGATGCCAGCTTCAGGCTGTTCTGATAACAGGAGGCCAACAGCTCGGGCTCCCGATGCAGACCGTCCCGATAAACCGGACCGACGGTGTGGATCACATAACGGGCCTTAAGGTTGCCGCCCGTGGTGATCACCGCCTCGCCGGTAGGACAGCCACCGATCTGTAGGCATTCCTCCAAAATCTTCGGCCCTCCGGCCCGGTGGATGGCCCCGTCCACCCCGCCCCCGCCCCGCAGGCTGGTATTAGCGGCATTAACGATGGCGTCGGTATCCTGTTTGGTGATATCCCCTTCTACCAATTCCAGATGAGACTGGTTGATCGTCACTTCCATGATTGCCTCCCAAATTGTTTTACCAAGCGGTCCTCAAAGAATGAAACCGGCTCCTGGTGGAGCCGATTTCCAACTTCCATTGATGATTTTATTTAGCACGGCCCCTCGTGTCAATTGTCTCCCGATCAACTGCCCTGGCGTTAAAATCGGTTTGCCCATTTTATGATTTTCTGATAAGTTTCTTTAACTTCCTGCTGATGCTGGTAGCCTGCATACTTAAGAGGTTAAAGATGATTCCACGTTATAGCCGGGAACCGATGGCCCGGATCTGGACCGAGGAATATAAATATCACACTTGGCTCCAGGTGGAGCTGGCGGCCCTGGAGGCCATGGCCGAACTGGGGCTGATCCCCCAGGCCGCAGCGAGCCAGATCAAGGCCAAAGCCGCGTTTGATCCGCAGCGGATTGAGGCCATAGAAGCCCAGACCAGGCACGACGTCATCGCCTTCCTCACCAATGTCGCCGAATATGTCGGGGAGGACAGCCGCTATCTCCATTATGGCCTGACCTCCTCGGATATCCTGGATACCGCCATGGCCCTCCGCCTTCGGGAGGCGGCAGAGCTGTTACTGGCCGACCTGGATGAGTTGCTGTCGGTGTTGCACCAGCGGGCCTTAGAATTTAAGGATACGGTTATGATCGGCCGCTCCCATGGCGTCCATGCCGAACCGATTACCTTCGGCCTCAAACTGGCCCTGTGGTACGCGGAAATGCAGCGCCATCGACAGCGCCTGGAGCGGGCCCGGGAAGCAATTAATGTGGGCAAATTGTCCGGAGCAGTAGGAACTTTTGCCCACCTGCCGCCGCAAGTTGAAGAGATGGTCTGTGAGCGCCTGGGCCTTAGGCCGGCGCCGGTGTCCACCCAGGTGATCCAACGGGATCGCTATGCTGAATATTTCACCACTCTGGCCCTGATCGGCGGCGGCATCGAAAAGATTGCCGTTGAAATCCGTCACTTACAGCGCACCGAAGTCCGCGAAGCCGAGGAATTTTTTGCCAAGGGGCAGAAAGGCTCCTCGGCCATGCCCCACAAGCGCAACCCTATTCTCTGCGAGAACCTCTCGGGGCTGGCCCGGATATTGCGGGCCAATGCCTTGGCCGCGCTGGAAAATATGGCCCTCTGGCACGAACGGGATATCAGCCACTCTTCGGTGGAGCGTATCATTGCCCCGGACAGCGCCATCCTGCTGGATTTTATGCTGCATCGGCTGACCGGCCTGCTCCGCAATTTGTTGGTTTATCCCGAGGCCATGCGCCACAACCTGGAACGGACCCAGGGTCTAATCTTTTCTCAAGGGCTGCTCCTGGAGTTGATCCGCCGCGGCGCCACTCGGGAACAGGCCTATCTGCTAGTCCAGGGACCGGCCATGCGGGTTTGGGAGGAAGGCTGCGATTTTTATAAGCTGGTCAGCACTGACCCGGCCATCAGGCAATATCTCTCCGAGGCCGAAATAGCCGCGATCTTTGACCTGCGCCACTACCTGCAACATATTGATCGGGTGTATGAGCGGGTTTTTGCAAATAGGAAGCAACAGGGGCGTTAAGCCAAGCTGACTTTTACCACATCTTCCTGAGGGTTAACCCGATCCGGACGCACGTTTACCTGATCGCCGATGATCAGGTTCAGGGAGGGGGGCGCGGGTAGGTCCACTTCCAGCAATAGGTCAGTTAAAAGCAACCGATAGCGGTTGGCCAACTGATCAATGACCACGGCAGGCATCTTCTGCCCCAATCGGGTGCTGAGGTATTTTAACAGCCAGTAGCGCAAGCGTCGGGCTTTGAGCTGTCCAGCCCGGCGCAGGGCCGGATCCAGCTGCGTCAGGATGGCTTCCAGCTCATCTTGGCGATAAGCTGGCAAATGGCCATTGATGGTAGATAGAATCTGGCGATGCATAATTAGGTCCAGATAGCGGCGGATCGGCGAACTGATGGTGGTATAAGCCGGCAGGCCCAGCCCCCAATGAGGCTGCGGTTCCAGATCCAGGACCACCCGGCTCAGACAACGGCGATTCTGCCAGAGTTGCAACAGGGTCGGCGGCACTTGCCGATTAAGCTCTTCCCGCGGCGGGGGCTGAACCCGATAAATCGCCGGGACCCCGTGTTCGGCCAGAAATTGGGCGGCCAGCCTGTTGGCCAGCACCATGGCCTCGGAGACCATTTGCCGGCTGGGGGTTTCGCTATCCTCCAACTGCACGCTTATCTGCCCCCGAGGATCAATATTTACCATCACTTCGGGGAGTTGCAGGTTAATCCCCCCCTGAGCCAGACGCCGGTCCCGCAGGCGGCTACACAGGCGCTCCAAAGCCGCCAGAGTATTATTCTGGGCCAACAACAGATCAGCCTGGTGGTAGGTTAGTTGCCGCTGCACCTGGATGCGGGAGGGAACGATGTGCCAGTCCAGGATTTCGGCAGCCTCATTCAAGAGCGCGAAAAAGCTCAGAGTCAACCGAGGCTTATTGGCCAGCAGGCTTAAAGTGTTTTCCGATAAGGTTTCGGGCAGCATCGGGATACGCTGATCCGGCAGGTAGATTGAAGTGCCTCGCTCCAGCGCCAGGCTGTCCAACAGATCGCCTGTCCTCACATAAGAAGAGACATCGGCGATGTGGACCCCCAACTGCCACCCCCCCGGTACCCGCTTCAGACTCAAGGCATCATCAAAGTCCCGGGTCTGCTCGCCATCGATGGTGATAATGTCTTCCTCAGTCAGGTCAAGACGAAGATCGGCATAAAGATCTACAAAATACTCCGAGCGGCTTAAAGCCAGTGCCGCGCTCTGGGCCTGTGGAGGAAAATCCTGCGGGACCGCCAAGCGATAAAGGTCCAGGTTCTCATCTTCTTGGAAGACCCCTAAAGCCACCAGGAGTCGAAACGGAGCTTCAGGCTTAACTAGCTTGGCCCGCTGCAGATATTCTTTACCCGACTGGTAATAATGACCCTCGGGACCGAAAACCACCATGTCCTTAAGCACTTCGATCAGACGGGAGCGCCAGAACGGGTCAGTAATCTCCCGGCCCTCCCAGGCCGCTTTGAGCCAGTTGGCCGCGGTTTGCAGTTCCTGCTCCCGTTCCTGCTGGCGGCGGTGTTTTTCCCGCAAACTTTCAACCGTTTCGGCGGGGTGCGGCGTCCATAAGCCACCCTTGTGTTTAAAGAATAACCGATCCTCAAACAGGGCCCGCCCCAAGGCCGCCACCTGATCCGGGCTGACCTCGGCGCCGAACCAGGTTTCGGCTAGCTGCTGCACGGTGAAGGTCTCCTGATCATCGACCAGTAACTCCCACAATTCTTCTACAGGGATTTCCTGCTTCCAGGCCTCCCGCCGCTGGGCCACGGCCTTTAAATGCGCCAGCAACTGCTGGCGGGGAAGTTGGGAATCATAGGGACTGGGCGAGGAATGGATGATCCGCTGGCGCGAAAGGGTCATTTCCCGGTTGTTTTCTGAAAGTAACCGCAGCCGGTCCCCGCGGTCCTCCAAACAGATACCACAAAGGATTTTTCTTTCTTCAAAAAACTCAATAATTTTATTAACTTCCATAAACATAACCCAGACCCTGTTTGTCGCCAAACTTATCCAAGAACAGTTAAAAAGTCAAGGACGGCGGCCCACTGCCCAGTAATTACTCAGGTTATAAAATAAATGATTGGAGTTAGAAAAAAAGCTCTGGGGAGAGGGGGCCAGGGGTTGCAGACCCACTCTCCCAAACCCACTACCCTAACCCCTTAAGGTGGGTTGGAAGGGGAGCTCTAGGGGGGATCTTTTGGCCCCTCCCCGCCCTCCCCTCAAATTAACCTTTTAAATGTTCGGCGTAATAGATAATACCGTCATTGGCAAAAAGTGCTGGTCCTGATATAATGTTTGTTAATCAAACCGCCGTTTTTCCCGATTTTGAGGAAAAGGGATGAAAATCGCCCTCATCTCTGACGTCCATGCCAATCTCGAAGCCCTGGAAGGGGTCCTGATGTCAATTGCTCAGGAGGGGGTTGATCTGATCATCAATCTGGGAGATCTGGTTGGTTACAATGCCGATCCAAATGAATGTGTGGAGCTGATTCGCTGCCGCCAAATTCTTAGCGTCGCCGGCAACCATGATCTGGCCGTGAGCAACCCTATCCAGGCCCAGGACTTTAATATCATTGCTTATCAGGCGATTATGTGGTCCATCGATCAGATTGAAGCCGATAACCTGCACTTCTTAAAAAATCTGCCTGCTACCCTCATAATTGACAACCGCTTTCTGGCCTGTCATGGCACTCCCACCAGTGCCGATGCCTATATTTCCTTTCCATTTCAAAGCCGGCGGATCTTTAACTTGATCCGGCGGCAACTTAATCCAGTTCAGATCTGCTTTTTCGGGCACACTCATAAGCGCGCCCTGTGGTACCGGGATGTCCGCGGCAAAGTGGCGCTGCTGCCCCTTAAACCAGGAAAAATTTATCTAAACCAGGATTGTCTCTATCTGATCAACCCGGGCAGCGTCGGACAGCCTCGCAACCACAACCCGGCTGCGTCCTACGCCCTGTTTGATACCCAGGATTATTCTGTCCAGTTTAAACTAGTACCGTATGACATTAAGAAAACCCAGCGCAAGATTCTGGCCGCCAAATTACATCCATATCTGGCCGAACGTCTGGCTCAAGGGGTTTAACCAAGGAAAAGGATGGGGTTGCTGTAAGGGGGATAGCTATGGAAGGGTTTCGAAAAGAAGGAATACTCAAAGACGGCACTCGGGTGATCTTGCGTCCCATGAATCAGGACGACCGGGAAAAATTGATCGATTTTTTCTCCCGGGTGACAGAGGAAGACCGCTTATATCTGCGGAGCGATGTCCGTAACCCTAAAATCATCGACCATTGGGTCAAACATATCGATTATAAAAAGGTCTTTCCTTTGCTGGCCGAGGTGGACGGCAAGATCATCGGCGATGCCACTCTCCATATGCGCAAAACCGGCTGGAAACGCCACCTGGGGAATGTCCGGGTGGTGGTGGCCAAGGAATATCAGAATAAGGGCCTGGGAACCTTGCTGATTAATGAACTGGCCGAACTGGCCGGAGAATTCGGCTTGGAAAAGCTGTTTGCGGAAATCTATTTCAATGCCCCGGCCGCGTTGAATGCCTTTAAACGGGCCGGCTTTGGGGTCAAGGCGGTGTTTGAAGACTTGGTTAAAGACCGCTATGGCCGAAATGCCGATATGATCGTTATGGTCTGTGATATCGAGGCCCGCCGCGACCCTATGAAAGCAGCTGCGTGCTAATCCAAAGTTGGGGCGGCCTGCCGAGGGCACCCCTTTTTTGGGCGAACGGGGGGCAGACGGTCCCCCGGCCCTCCCCTCAAATTAACCTTTTAAAAGCTCGGACTCATCTTGAAAGACTTGATTTTAGCCATCGACACTGCCTGTGCCCGGGGGAGCCTGGCTCTGCTCCAGGGTGAGCACCTTCTGGCAGAATACACCCTGGAAAGTCCGGCCTCCTATTTAAATCGGCTGCTCCCCGGCATCGACCGTCTGTTTCAAGATACCCAGCGGCAGTTGGCTGAGATCCGGGCGGTGATCGTCAGTTCTGGGCCAGGCAATTTTACCGGCCTGCGCATCGGTATGTCCACGGCCAAGGGCTTGGCCCTGGGGCTGGAATGTCCGATAGTTGCGGTCCCGACTCTGGAGACCTTGGCAGCCAATTTTCCTTTTACGGCGCACCCCATCTGTTCGGTGCTGGACGCCAAAAAAAATGAAGTTTACGCCGCCTGTTATCGGTGCGAGCAAGGATTTCCCGAACTTGTCGGGGACTATCTACTCTTAACCCCCGCGGCGCTGGCTGATCGCCTGAAGGAGCCGACGATCCTAACCGGCCCCGGTCTTGACCGCTATGGCCCTTTTCTACAATCCCAGAAAACCAACCTCGTCCTATTGGCGCCCCCCGAATTGCGGCACCTGCGGGCCGGCGTTCTGGCCCGGTTGGGCCTTAAACGACTGGAACAGAGACAGTTCGGGAGCATCGATCAACTAACGCCGTTTTATCTGCGTCCGGCCGAGGCCGAGTTGCAACGCATTCAGATGCGGTAAATCCCCCAGCAGGAGTCCACGATGCGGTCGATCAATTGTTGACAGAGAGCCTCCCAACATGGTAAAATAGATTGGTATCTTGCCTAAATCACTAAATAATTCATATAGGTTAGGAATGGCCCCGGGCATAACCCCAAAAGTGGATTTGCGTTCTCATCAACATTATATTGCTTCTTGCCTTGCTATTGCCCAGGACCGCTTAAATGGGATTAACTCCTTAGCGGAAGCCCAATTGCGTGAAAAAGAGATCAATCGTTATGTCCGCTTGACTCACCTGGAAGACCCCCGACAGATTATTGAGTATGATGAAGAACGGGTTTCGGCCAGCTCTCTAAACCGGGCCCGAGAGGCCATCACCCAGGGTCAGATTCTCTTTGAACACGCGGCCGCGGGCGAAGGCACCCGGTTGATGCTAGGGGCAAAATACCTGGTCAATCCGGCCCAGGATCTGACCGTGGAAAAAATCGCCCGGCTGATGAGTCAGGAGGCTGGGAAGGAAATTGATCCGCGGGAAGTCCACTCCCGGTTGGAACAGCCCCCCGAGAGTTTGCTGCCCTTGGCCCTGGGAACCCGGCATATGCTGCAACTGGCCTTTGAACTGGAACAACTGGCCAAAGAACTGGGGGAAGACCCCAATATCGTACTGCAGCGCCAGCATATGTTGGTCATTGTCGGGGAAGAGATGCTCGCACATATTCTGCGGGATTTTTACCAATGGCAGTTCTTTGGCTTCCGGCCGGCCCATGTCCATTTCCTGGTGCAACAAAGTTATCATGGTCTTAATCTGCAAAAGGGAAACTTTTTTTATGACCCCGGCAGTCCCCGACGCTTACACAACCACGGGCAGATGGTAATGCAGCAGACCATGGACCAGGAAATCTTTACGATATCTCATGAGCTCCACTTTCAAAAAAATCGTCTGCCCCACGACGCGGTAGCCCAGTGGCTCCAGGGTTTCAAAAACAAAATATCGTTTAATATCGAAGACCTGGAATATTTAACCAGAGCCTTGGATTATCCCAATCTGGCCCTGGTGCTGGAACTGGCCGACCAGGGCTATCGCATGGTCATGGAGGTGGTGGCCAACAATCCGATCAAGCCTCAGAAAGGGGGCATGGCCGCCTGGGACCCGATTCTGGGCCGAGACGTGATGATCGAGAGCTTTCAACTAGGTCAAATAAAAAATGAGGAGATCCGCTATTTGAATCGTAATTTTAATCACTACCCCCGGCCATACGAGGCCTGGAAACAGGTCAAAGAGCATGGTTTGCCCATGCCCGTGTCGGTAAAAGACGGTTATCTCTATTTTCAACCGGTACAGGGCGATATAAATTTTCTGGTTCCCACCGCCTTCATACGGCGGAAGGTTTTACGCCCTATCCAAAATCTAAAATCTCCTGCTACCCTGCCCTTGGCCATCAATCGCTTGGCGGCTCAGGAACGACAGCCGGGATTTATAGAATTTGCGGCCCGCTATCGGAGTCCGAAGCAATGAGCGGCGTCCGCAAAATGCTGATCAACGCCAGCGACCCGGAGGAAATTAGGGTGGCTATCGTAGAGAATCGCCGTCTGGAGGATTTCACCTTGGAAGCAGCCAGCCGGGCGCAGACCAAAGGAAATATTTACAAAGGGGTCATCAGCAATATTGAAGCCAGTCTACAAGCCGCCTTTGTCCAGTATGGGGTCGAACGCCAGGGCTTTCTGCCGATTTCCGAGGTTCATCCGGAATACTTTCAAAAAGAGGTGGGGGAGGGAACCCGGCCCCGCATTCAGGATTTGCTCAGCCGTGGACAGGAACTGCTAGTACAGGTGGCCAAGGAGGAGACCGGCACCAAAGGGGCTTATCTAACCACTTACATTTCCTTGCCGGGTCGCTACCTGGTGCTATTGCCCGGGCAGCACCAGATTGGCGTCTCTCGCAAGATCGAAGGCGAAGAATTACGGCAGCGTCTGAAGGAGATTATTCAGGAGTTCTCTCTGCCGCCGGAAATCGGACTGATCGTCCGGACCGCCAGCGCTAACGCCAAAAAGCGGGACCTGACCAAAGATTTTAACTATCTAATGCACACCTGGGAGGAAATCAAAAAATCCGCGCAAGTTTGTGAGGCCCCTTGTCTGGTTTATAAAGAATTAGATCTGTTTATCCGGACCATCCGCGATTATTACACCTCGGAAATCAAAGAAATTCTCATTGATGACCCGGAGATTTATCGGCAGATCAAAGATTTTTTTAAGATCATCGCTCCCAAGCAGTCGCGGGTGCTGAAGCTTTATAAGGGCAACCGACCTCTCTTTGAAAATTATCACATCGAACCGCAGATTGAACAGATTTACCATAGCCAGGTTCCGCTGCCCTCCGGAGGCAGCATCGTCATCAGTCCCACCGAGGCCCTGGTGGCGATTGACGTCAACTCCGGACGCTGCCTAAAACCACAGAACCTGGAAGAAACCGCTTTTAAAACCAATGTTGAAGCCGCAGGGGAGATCGCCCGGCAATTGCGCCTGCGAGATCTGGCCGGACTGATCGTCATCGATTTTATCGACATGAAGGATCGCAAGCACCGGAAAGAGGTAGAAAAAGTCCTCAAACAGGCCCTGAAACTGGATAAGGCCCGGGTGACCGTGGGGCAAATTTCCAAGTTCGGCCTTCTGGAACTTTCCCGTCAACGCCTGCGACCGACCGTCCAATTTTCCACCTATGGACCCTGTCCCTTCTGCGAGGGGCTAGGGTTGGTCAAATCTCCGGAAGCCAGCGGCCTCAGTTTTCTCCGCAAAATTTCTCACGAGATCACCCAAAAGGATATCCAAGAGGTCCGGGCTGTGCTGCCTAGTCAGGTGGCCTATTACCTGCTTAATAAAAAACGCCCGGAGTTATTGCGGCTGGAAAAACAATTCAACCTGCATCTTGTTCTGGAAGGTAAAGAGGGTCTGCCTTGGGGCGAGGTCCAGGTAGAATATATCAAGCGCTCCCTCGAGCCCGAGAGAGCAGAGGTGCCGGCAGGCGGGGTTGAACCCTTAATCGACCGCAAAGGAGCTCAGAATGCGCAGTGATTTAATGAAAACCGGATTAGAAAAATCTCCCCATCGTTCTCTGTTCAAGGCCATGGGTTTGACCGATACCGAGCTGGCCCGACCCATTATCGGGGTTGCCAATGCCAAAAATGAAATCATTCCCGGACATATTAATTTAGACAAAATCGGGGAAGCGGTGAAGGCCGGCATTCGTATGGCCGGAGGTACGCCCATCGAGTTCGGGGTCATTGGGGTCTGTGATGGCATTGCCATGCACCACCAGGGCATGAAATATTCGCTGGCCTCCAGGGAATTAATTGCCGACTCAGTGGAGGTTATGGCCATGGCCCACCCCTTTGACGGCCTTGTCTTGGTAACCAATTGCGATAAAATCGTCCCGGGGATGCTGATGGCCGCCCTGCGCCTGAATATCCCGGCGATCATCGTCAGCGGCGGGCCGATGCTGGCCGGACACCTCAAGGGCCGGACCGTTGATCTGATCTCGGTATTCGAGGCCGTGGGTAAGGTCAAGGCCGGTATAATCAGTGAAGCGGAGCTAAGAGAGCTGGAAGACGCCGGCTGTCCCGGCTGCGGGTCCTGTTCCGGGATGTTTACCGCCAATTCGATGAACTGCCTGAGCGAGGCCCTGGGATTAGCCCTGCCCGGCAATGGCACCATCCCGGCGATCTCGGCGGCCCGCTATCGCCTGGCCAAAATGGCCGGTCAACAAATTATGGAACTGGTCAACCGCCAGCTGCTACCGCGTCAGATTGCCACCTGGCAAGCCTTCCAGAATGCGGTGGCGGTGGATATGGCGCTCGGTTGTTCGACCAACACGGTATTGCACGTCATGGCCCTGGCTCACGAAGCCCAGGTGGACCTGCCCCTGACCCAGTTTAATGTAATCAGCGCCAAAACTCCGCATCTCTGCAGCCTCAGTCCGGCCGGCAGCCATCATCTAGAGGACCTGGACCGGGCCGGCGGCATCCCGGCAGTGATGCGCCAATTGCTGGATGCTGGCCTGCTCTGGCCCGAGCCTTTAACCGTAACCTCCCGGAGCGTCCGAGATAATCTGGATAAGGCCCAGGTTCTGGACTCCGAAGTTATTCGCCCGGTAAATAATCCTTATCATACCGAAGGCGGTATTGCCATCCTTACCGGCAATCTGGCTCCAGAAGGGGCAGTGGTCAAACAGTCGGCGGTCGACCCGCAAATGCTGGTCAATGAGGGCCGGGCCCGGGTATTTGACTCTGAAGAAGCCGCGGGCGCGGCCATCCTGGGCGGTCAGATTAAACCGGGCGACGTCGTGGTCATTCGTTACGAAGGCCCCAAGGGCGGCCCGGGGATGCGGGAGATGCTCACCCCCACCGCCTCCATTGCCGGCATGGGGCTGGATAAGGAGGTGGCCTTGCTGACCGATGGCCGCTTCAGCGGCGGGACCCGCGGGGCCGCCATCGGCCATATCTCCCCCGAAGCCGCCGAAGGCGGACCGCTGGCCCTGGTTCAGGAGGGGGATTTGATCGCTATCGACATCCCTAAAAAAACTTTAACTCTGAAGGTCGGCGACGACGAACTGGCGCAGCGCCGGGCTCAGTGGCGGGCCCCGGAACCCAAGATCAAACATGGCTACGCCTATCGTTACAGCCAGTTAGTGACCTCCGGCAGCCGTGGCGCGGTATTCAAATACTAACCTTGATTCTGGACACTCACGTATCAACTCCCAGAGGTCGCCGACCTGTGGATAACAACCTTAGCTGATATCATCGGTGTTGATAATATATTTCATAAAAACGGAGACTTACTTGGTTAACAACAAAAAAGGAAGGGAATGGTTCTGCGGGTGTTCAAAATCATCCTCAAAGGTCAATAAGACGAACCTGGATGTCGATAATTTATGCAATTAAATAAACTAGTTGAATAGGTTTTCGGCAAATGTTAACAGCTTTATTAAAATAATTATATTTATATAAACAATTAAAAAAATCAGAGGAAAACTTATGAAAGTACAGATTGACCGGGATGTGCTGTTACAGGGAGTAAGCCGGACTCAAGGGATCGTCGACCGGCGGGGAACCTTGCCCATTCTGGGCAATTTGTTGTTTGGAGCTGAAAAAGATCAGGTAAACATCTCGGCCACTGATCTGGAAGTCAGTTTTCGTGGGTCTTATCCGGCTCAGGTCCAGGAGGAAGGCCAGCTCACGGTTCCCGCCATTAGTTTTTTCAATATTATCCGTGAATTGCCGTCTGCTCCCCTCGACCTCCAGGATACTGACAATGCCAATCTGATTATTCAGTTGGGAGAAGCGCGTTATCAATTAATGGGTTTGCCGGCCGACCAGTTTCCGCCGCTCCCCACCGCCGAAACTCAGCAATTGGTGGCCTTTGAAACCCAGATGTTAAAGGAGATGTTCGACCGGACCAGCTTTTCGGTTTCCGGCGATGATATGCAGTATCATCTGGCCGGAGTTTATGTGGAAAAAATTACTGAAAATGATATAATAAAGTTACGTTTGGTGTCGACTGACGGTCATCGTTTATCTCTGATTGACCGGGTCTTTGCCGGCGCAGAGCAATTCGGCTTTGCCGAGGGGGTTATCATTCCCCGCAAAGGCATAGCCGAGATGCAGCGGCTATTAGCCGACGGGGAACAAGGTTTTCTGGGACTTGATCGCAAGACTCTGATCCTAAGGCAGGATAACAAATTTCTTTATGTCCGTCTGTTGGATAAAAAATTTCCGGATTACCGTCGCATTATCCCCTCAGAGTTTCGCCTTCGGATCGTTTTACCGCGGCGGGAGCTCTTCGAGGCCTTAAAAAGACTTTCCCAGCTTTCCAGTGACCGCTTCAAAGGGGTGATTTTAAAATTTAACCAAGACATGCTGGAGATCCAGTATGTTAATCCCGAGGTCGGCGAGGGCCGGGAGCGGTTGCCGCTATGGGTGCCGAAATCCGGGGCCGCGGTGAGCGAGGCTGAAACTGCTGACCAGGAGGCGGAATTTCCTATCGAAATCGGCTTTAATGCCCGGTATCTGTTGGAACCTTTGGGGGTTATGGCCAGCGATCGGGTGATCGTGGAGATTAATGACAAAGATAAACCCTGCCGTCTGCAGGGGGAAAATGACCCGGATTATTTCTGTATTATTATGCCCATGAGTCTGTAACCTTAACCGAACGGTACAACTAGTGGATGTTAACATCAAAGAAGAAATAGAGCAGCATCTTTTAACCACTGAATCAGATAAACTATCGGGAATCACTGATTACGGAGCCGATAAAATCCGCGTTCTGGGCGGTCTGGAAGCGGTCCGGCAACGCCCGGCGATGTATATCGGCAATACCGGTCCTGAGGGGCTGCACCACCTGGTTTATGAGGTGGTCGATAACAGTATTGATGAAGCCTTAGTTGGTTATTGCAATAATATCCTGGTAATAATTCATCCCGACAACAGTGTCACGGTGGAAGATAATGGCCGAGGCATCCCGGTTGACCTCCACCAGACCGAGAACCTGCCGGCAGTGGAAGTGGTGATGACCAGGCTGCATGCCGGGGGTAAATTCGACCATAAAACCTATAAAGTCTCAGGTGGACTCCATGGGGTTGGGGTGTCGGTGGTCAATGCCCTGTCCGAATATCTCGAGGTCGAAATTCGTCGGGACGGCAAGGTCTATCACCAGCGTTATGCAAAAGGTTTTACGGTCAGTGCGCTGGAAGTCACCGGGGAAACCAAGCGCCGGGGAACCAAAATTACCTTCAAGCCCGATAGCGACATCTTCCCAGACCCGGTTTTCAATTACGATACCCTGGCCAGGCGCCTGCGGGAACTTTCTTTCCTTAACCGGGGGGTCCGCATCAACCTGGAGGATGAGCGTCAACTCCGGAAAAATGAATTTTATTATGAAGGCGGTATTCAATCTTTTGTTACTTTTTTAAACCGCAATAAGACTCCGATTCATGACGAGCCCATCTATCTGTCCGGAGAACGCCAGGAGGTCAGCATCGAGGTCGCCCTGCAATATAATGATACCTATAATGAGCAAATTTTTACCTACGCCAATAATATCAATACCCGGGAAGGGGGCAGCCACCTGAGCGGCTTTAAAGCTGGCCTGACCCGCAGCATTAATCAGTATGCCAGCAGTAGTGATCTACCTAAAAATTTAAAAGAACATCTGAACGGCGACGATGTGCGGGAGGGGTTAACCGGGGTGATCAGTGTCAAGCTCCCCAATCCCCAGTTTGAAGGGCAGACCAAAACCAAGCTGGGTAACAGCGAAATCAAGGGGCTGGTCGAGAATCTGGTCTATGAAAAACTCTCCACCTATCTGGAGAAAAATCC
Source organism: Deltaproteobacteria bacterium (assembly GCA_019309545.1). NCBI lineage: Bacteria > Pseudomonadati > Myxococcota > Myxococcia > Deltaproteobacteria bacterium. The sequence goes on along the minus strand of JAFDGA010000004.1, from coordinate 82,557 downwards.
TGGTATTGCCCGCCGTATTCTGGCCAAGGTGGTGGACGCCGCCCGGGCCCGGGAGGCCGCCCGCCGGGCCAAGGAGCTGGCCCGCAAAAAAGGCGGCCTGGGAGAGTTGACCCTGCCGGGTAAATTGGCCGATTGCCAGGAACGGGATCCCGCCCTTAGGGAGCTGTACATCGTGGAAGGGGATTCCGCCGGGGGTTCCGCCAAGCAGGCCCGAGATCGCCGCTTTCAGGCTATCTTACCCCTGAAAGGCAAGATTCTCAATGTTGAGAAGGCCCGTGACGATAAGATGCTCCAGAGCCAGGAAATCCGCACCCTGATCACCGCCCTGGGGGTTGGTATCGATAAAGACCGGGAAGATCTGGACCGCTTACGTTACCATCGCATTATCATCATGACGGATGCCGACGTTGATGGCTCCCATATCCGCACCTTGCTGCTGACTTTTTTCTATCGTCGCATGGAGGATTTGATCAAACAGGAACACCTCTATATCGCTCAACCTCCCTTATATCGTCTCACCCGGGGGAACGAGAAAATCTATCTGAAGGATGAGGCCGCTTATAAGTCCCATCTCCTGCACCGCGGGGTGAGCAAAAAAAAATTGCAGCTTAATAATGGCCGGGAGATCTCCGGCCCGGCCCTGATTCAGTATCTGGGGCGAGTCCTGACCTATCAGGAATCCTTTCACAGGTTCGAAAAACGGGGGGCGGATCGGGAGATTCTAAAAAAGTTCATCGATCTCGGTCTGACCGAAAAGGAAATTTTGCGGGATCGGCCTAAATTAGAAGCCCTCGCCGAAATTTTGAAAGCTGAATTTTCGTTATCGGTCCAACTGGAAACCGACGAAGAGCACCATGCCTGGAAACTTTTGGTAGCCCCGCTGGAGCAGGGGGCGGCTAATCCCAGCCTCATCGATTGGGAATTATTAAGTGGCAGCGATTTCCAGTCTCTGGTCCGTCTGCGGCGGGGCTTGGCCGAGTTGCGTCAGCCTCCCTATCTGCTCCAGGAAGGCGCTCGACAATGGGAAATTGCTACCCTCGAGGAAGTACTTGACCTTGTGCTCGAAGAAGGTAAAAAAGGCCTCACCGTGCAACGCTTTAAAGGACTGGGAGAAATGAATCCGGAGCAACTGTGGGAGACCACCATGGATCCCGAGACCCGGACACTCCTCAGGGTCAACATTGAAGATGCAGTGGCGGCTGATGAAATTTTTACAATATTGATGGGGGATAAAGTCGAGCCGCGGCGGGATTTTATCCAAAACAACGCCCTGGAGGTCACTGAACTGGACATTTAAACTGAATCCGGGGACCAGGGACAATCTTATTACCGGATCAACCCAAGGAGGGCTTAACCATGAAACGCAAGGCCACGTACAAAGTGACGGTAACCCGACGCGAGATGCTCCATGTGGGCGATGTTCCTGACCATACCCTGATGCTCACCGAACTGGAAGGGGAGCCGGTCGAGTACCAGGTGGGAGTGGCAGGGGAATTCGTCTCCCGCCGTAGCGTCGGCTTTCATGACCGGATCAAGGGGAGTGGCCCGATGCAGGGCTATGCCATCACCACCTTCGAGGAGGGCCAGGTCTACAGCCGCTTTGAGGGCCACCGGGACGCCCAGACCAAACTCACTACCGGCACCTGGAAGACCTATAAGGGCGTGGGTAAATTGAAAAATGTTAAAGGCCAGGGGAATTTTACCGTCAAGCCCGCTGACCAGCCCGGGGAGTTTCTGCTCGATATCGAAGGCGATTACGAGCTGTAGCATGGCCTCAGCCATCATATCTTGGGGGACGTGGTAGTTTCGCAGACCCCTACCCCCTCTCCCAAACCCACTCCCCCAACCGCTCAAGGAAAATTTAGAATGAGACCACGGCACCGGCAAAACAAACTCGGATTAATAGTTTTGCTATCAATAGCCATTTATTTGGGCTGGTTCTGCTTGCTACCTGCCAGGGCGCAAGCCTTGAGCGTTGGTCAACCGGCTCCTTTTTTTAGCGTAGAATCGGGAACCCAAGACAGACTGACCCTGGATATGGTGAAAGGTAAGGTAATAGTTCTTTTTTATGAAACCAAAGAAATGGTCAAAAAGAATAAAGAGCTAAAAGACAACCTAACCGAGTTTTATCATTCCCAACCGGAAGCGATACAGTCAGAGGTAGTAAGATTGGTGGTTATAAAATGTACAAGTGCCCAATGGCCAACCACAATATTCTGGAAAAATAAATTATATGAGAGTTCACGGCGGCAGCATTTGACCATCTACGGAGATTGGACCGGCAAAATGTTTGCTGATTATCAGATGCGAGATAATGAAAGTAACTTTATAATCATCGATAAAGAAAGTATCGTTAGGTTTGTAAAGACCGGAAAAGTGGAAACCAAGCTCATCCCGGAAATCAAAGACCTCCTTCTCCGACTTGTAAAAAAATAGCCGGCCTCAACAGGGGTGCTACCGCCGTCCTCGATTCACACAACCGATTTTGCCTGCAAATATTCAAAACTATTTTGGGGCTGAGCCGTCGCATCAGCATCAGACCAGAATAAGGCAGCCTCTATGAAATATCGTCCCCTGATGGTCCTGGGCACTGGCTCCGATGTCGGGAAGAGCATCATGGTCGCTGCCCTGTGCCGCATTTTTTATCAAGACGGCATCCGGGTGGCACCCTTCAAGGCTCAGAACATGGCCCTGAACAGCTTCATTACCGCTGAGGGCGCGGAATTGGGGCGGGCCCAGGTGATGCAGGCTCAGGCGGCCGGCCTGGCCCCGCAGGTGGATATGAATCCGATCCTGCTCAAGCCTTGCATGGGGCGGGGCTGTCAGGTGATCGTCCACGGCAAGGTCCGTGCTAACCTTGGGCCCGATGATTACTATGGGCAAAAACCACGACTGGTCCGCCAGGTGATGGCCAGCTTCCGCCGTCTGCAAGAAGCCCATGAGCTCATCATCCTGGAGGGCGCGGGCAGTGCCGCGGAACTGAATCTAAAGAAAAGTGATCTGGTTAATTTCAGTATGGCCAGGCGGGCCGGGGCCGCAGTGCTGCTGGTAGCCGATATCGATCGGGGCGGGGTGTTTGCCGCCACTATCGGCACTTTCCACCTGTTGACGCCCAGCGAGCGCCGCTTGCTCGCAGGATTTATAATCAACAAGTTGCGGGGCGACGTGTCCCTGTTTGCCGAGGGAGTCAGAATCATCCAGGTTCGAACCAAGAGGCCGGTTTTTGGCGTGGTGCCTTTTATCCCAGATCTCAATCTCCCCCAGGAAGACAGTGTGGCTTTGGATCAGAAGTTGGGGCGCTGTCCTCGAAACTTGACGGCCGCCCTGCAGATAGGGGTACTGCGCTTGCCGCATATCTCCAATTACACCGACTTCGACCCCTTGGAGCAGGAACCAGATGTCGCCCTGCATTACCTTGATCATCGCCACGACCTGAAGGCAATGGATCTGGTCATCATTCCAGGCACCAAAAATACCATTGCCGACCTGGGCTATCTCAAACAGTCCGGCCTTTTCCAGCGCCTTAGAGATTATGCCAGTAATGGTGGTCACCTTATTGGCATCTGTGGCGGTTACCAGATTCTGGGTCTTGTAGTCAAAGATCCGCTGGGGGTCGAGGGGACGACACCCGAGGCGGAAGGTTTGGGATTGCTGCCCTTAGTGACCACCATGGCTGGGGATAAAACAACCACCCAGGTTGAGGCCCGGGTGACCGGCTTGCCTGGCTCCGTTGCTTTACTAAGGGGATATGAAATCCACATGGGGATTACAGAGGCGGTTGGCCCCGGCCAGGCTGTGTTTGAAATCTGTCGACGCCTGGGTGAGTCGGTATGGGTGCCAGACGGCTGGATCAGCCCGGACCAGCGCGTTTGGGGCAGCTATCTCCACGGTCTGTTTGACAACGATGACTTCCGTCATTCTCTTCTGCAACAATTCCGGGCGCATAAGGGTTTAAGTGGGGAGCTAACCTCCGCCTTTAACTTTGCTAACGGCCTGGAAGCTGAATTCAATCGGCTGGCCGACATTGTTCGCCGCCATCTCGATCTGGATCACATCCGGGGGTTGATTAAGCCCTGATGTCAGAAAATTAAAAACCTTAAACTGTAAACCCTATAAATCACTCTTCCGCCCGCCACAGCCTGACCATTTGAATATCCTATGCAGTTTTCCATAGAAAACAGAAAAGGGTTATGAACCTTCAGGGCAAGGCCTGTTCGATCTCTTCAACCACCCGCCGAGCTGCTTCAACCGGGTTGGCAGCCAGTCGTATCGGTCTGCCGACCACGATATAGTCGGCTCCGGCCCGGATGGCTTCATAGGGGGTGACGATGCGTTGCTGATCATCGCCAGGCACCGTACTCCACTCCGGACGGATGCCGGGGCAAACGACCAGGAAATCTTTCCCAAAGCGTTCTTTGACTGCCTTAACTTCCCGCCCCGAACAGATCACCCCGCTACAGCCGGCCTCCTTGGCAAACTGCGCCCGTAACAAGACCAGGTCGGTGGGATTCAAGGAATATTGCCGGTCGTATCCCAGGGCCAGCAGATCATCGGGGTTCAGACTGGTAAGCACGGTGACGGCCAGGAATTTAACCCCATTCTGAAAACTATCGATGGTCTCCCGCAGCAATTTCTGGCCTTGCTCGCAATGCACCGTAAAAAAAGAAACATTGTTGAATAATTGCTGCTGCGCGGCCCTGAGGGTGGCGGGGATGTCACTGAATTTCAGATCCAGGAAATAGCCGCGCGGAAACACCGCGGCCATGGTCTGGAGAAATGGCAGGCCTTCGGCCACAAACAGCTCCAGACCCACCTTAAAAAGGCCGACCCGGTCCTGAAGTTGCTCAATCCAGCCTAAGGCGTCTTCTCGGTTCGATACGTCTAAGGGAAATATCAAACGATCCTTAGGCTCCATGATAGCTCCTTTTCGCCCATACTGGTTAACGCCATTATAGAGAATATCAATTTAAAATCAAAGCTTATTAGCATCCCGAGGGGCCTGGTCGATTATGGTTGCTTTCTATGCTTTATATGACATATTATGGGTTATTCCAAACGGAATTAATCTTCTTCTCGATAGGAGGCCTTGAAAGCGATGGGAAGGAGGAAATTCAGTTTGCAATGTTTTAGCTGGCTGTTGGCGGTATTACTCGTGGTTGCCGGGCTGATGTCAGTTCCCCCGGCCTGGGGCGAAGAGCGGATAACCTGTGCTTCTACTACCAGCACCCAGAACAGCGGCTTATTTGATTATATGTTGCCGGTTTTTCAAAAGCAGACCGGCATTAAAGTGGCGGTGGTGGCGGTGGGCACCGGCCAGGCCCTGGAGATGGCCCGTCGCGGCGATGCCGATGTAGTTTTGGTCCATGACCCCGGGGCGGAGAAAAAGTTTGTCCAAGAAGGATACGGCATTAATCGCCGCCAGGTGATGTATAATGATTTTATCATCGTCGGCCCGTGCGTGGACCCAGCCAAAATCAAAGGCTTGAAAAATGCCGCGGAGGCTTTCCAACGGATCGGCCAGGCCGGGTTTAAATTCGTCTCCCGAGGTGATAAGTCGGGGACGCATAGCAAAGAACTGCTACTCTGGGAAAAGGCCGGTCAGAAGCCGCAGGGCCATCAGGATTATCTGGAGGCCGGACAGGGCATGGCCAGCACCCTGCGCATGACCGATGAAAAGCAGTATTACACCTTGGTAGATCGGGGCACCTGGCTGTCCAGCCAGGATCGGGAGCATCTGGACTTATGCCTGATGGTCGAAGGCGATCCCTTGCTTTTCAACCAGTATTCGGTGATCGTGGTCAACCCCGCCAAGATTCCCCATGCCAAAGTCAAGGCGGCCACCAAGTTTGTGGATTGGTTAGTCTCTCCGGCCGGTCAGAAACTGATCGGTAGCTTTAAGGATAAGAAAGGCAATCAACTGTTTCATCCCAATGCGCAGGAGGGCACTAATAAATAGTGGCCATAATACGCTACTCTTTTTTTACTTGGGGGATGGCTGAGGTGATGGGAGGCCCGGAGGACCGCCGGCCCCCTCTCCAAAGAGCCTTGTTTCCTGACCTGACTAATACCACTGAACAGGAGAAGATAAGTAACCACTATCTGGCAAGGAATAATTCACAGCCTGGCCCTTCTGATCAGCGGCGACCCAGAGCTGTATGCCATTATCGGCCGGTCGTTGATGGTCTCCGGCAGCGCGGTGGCCCTGGCCGCTATCCTGGGCGGCAGTCTGGGTATCTGGATCGCCATGACCCCCTTTCGGGGACGGCGGCTGCTCATCAATGTCCTCAACACCATGATGGGGCTGCCGCCGGTAGTGGTGGGTTTGGTAGTCTATTTATGGTTATCCCGCCGCGGTCCTTTGGGAGCACTGCATTTGCTGTTCACCCCAGGGGCCATGATCCTGGCCCAGACCATTTTGGCGTCCCCCATCGTGGCCGCGTTGACGGTCAGCGCCCTACTTAGCGTTGACCCGAAAATCCGTGATAAAGCCATTTCGCTGGGGGCCACCGAACGCCAGGCCGCCTGGGTGGTAGTCCGGGAAGCCCGGTTTGCCCTGATGGCGGCGGTGATTGCCGGATTTGGCCGGGTCAACGGCGAAGTCGGGGCAGTGATGATGGTGGGCGGCAATATCGCCGGCTATACTCGGGTGATGACCACCACCATTGTCCTGGTTACTTCCCAGGGCCGGTTTGAACTGGCCATCGCCTTGGGCCTAGTGCTAATCGGCCTGGCTTTCTTGATTAATCTGTTGCTCCAGCTATTGCAGGGCGAAGGGGGCTAGAATGGCGCGACCACCGGTTCTGGCTGCCGAGGCAGTGTCGCACTGGCGCAACGGGATTCAGATAATAGACCTGATTAATGCTCAATTTGAGGCTGGTCGGGTCTATGCCCTGGTCGGTCCCAACGGGGCTGGGAAAACCACCCTGCTGCGCTTTTTGGGCCTTTTGGAAAAACCGGGAGAGGGGCGAATTTTGCTTAACGGGGTCGATGCCACCCGCCAATGGCCCGATTGTCTGGCCCTGCGGCGGCAGATTGGCTTTATCCATCAGCATCCGGTGCTGTTTCGGACTACCGTGTTCGAAAACGTGGCCGCCGGTCTCCGCTTTCGGGGGCAGACCCGCTCTCAAATCCGCTCCCAGGTTCAGGACATCTTGTTTTCCTTTGGCCTGTCCCACCTGGCCCGACGACCGGCCGCGTCCCTCTCCGGCGGCGAAGCCCAGAAGGTGTCGCTGGCCCAGGTCACGATCTTTGCCCCGGAAATTCTCCTCCTGGACGAACCCACGGCCAGCCTTGATCCGCGCAACACCTTTGAAATCGAAGAGCTTCTGAATTCTATTAATCAGCGCTATGGGACCACCATCGTGCTGGTGACCCACGATCTGGGCCAGGCCGCACGGCTGTCCGACGAGTTGATCTTCATGTGCCAGGGGCAAATAGTCGAATCCGGCCCCACTGCCCGAGTATTAAATAACCCCCGTGAGGCGCGCACCCGGCTTTTCCTGTCCCGCCAGCTGGTGCTTTAGAGTCATTATTAGAGGCGCTCTCCAGTAGGATGCCGAAAGACATGGAAGCCGTCGGGGGCAAGGGTGATCCAGACGGTTTGCCCGGAGTGATAGCCGGGCGCGGCCTGAGTGATGGCCCGCACCGGCAGGCCACTCCGCTCAATGGTCAGGATAGAGGCGGCGCCGCTGTATTCTACTAACTTAACCGTTGCTTCCCAGGCCCCGGAGACCGGAGTCGGAGAAACCTGGACCTCTTCCGGGCGGATACCGAGCCACACCTGTTCTTCTTGAGCAGCAATCGATTGCCGCGGTAGGATCCAATGCGGCGATAGCTGCCAGCCCTGTTCCTGGCGGGTGGCCAGCCAGAGGTTCATGGGCGGGCTACCGATGAAGCTGGCCACCAACCGATTGGCCGGATGTTGATAGAGCTCCCTGGGCTTGCCGACCTGTTGCAACCGGCCGTTGGCCAGGACGGCCACCCGATCGGCCAGGGTCAGCGCCTCCATCTGGTCGTGGGTGACATGGACCACGGTGGCCTGCAGTTGGCGCATCAGCATCTTTAATTCAGCCCGGGTGCGCTCCCGAAGCGCGGCGTCCAGGCTGCCCAGCGGTTCGTCAAATAAAAAGATTTGCGGCCGCCGCACGATGGCCCGGCCCAGAGCCACCCGCTGCCGCTGGCCGCCGCTCAACGCCCTGGGTTTGCGGTGGAGCAAACCATCGATCTCCAACATGGCCGCCACTTTGCCCACCCGCGGCCCGATCTCGGCCCGCGGCACCCGCCGCAGTTTCAGCCCTACGGCAATGTTGTCAAAGACAGTCATGTGGGGATAGAGGGCGTAACTCTGAAAGACCATGGCCATATCCCGGCGCTCCGGCGGGACGTTGGTGATATCTGCCCCATTCAGAAAAATCCTTCCCCGATCAGGAACCTCAAGCCCGGCAATAAGACGCAATAGGGTGGATTTACCTGAACCCGAGGGCCCCAAAAGGGCAAAAAACTCTCCCTCCTCGACGACAAGCGAGATCTGGTCCAGAACCTGTTCAGCACCAAATTTTTTGGAAATATTTTCGACGACCAGTTTAGCCATTTTCAGCCCTTCAAGGCTCCGGCCGTGAGGCCACTGACAATCCAACGTTGGAAAATCAGGATTGCCGCCACTACTGGGGCGGTAGTGGCCACCACCGCGGCGCTGATCGGTCCCCAGGGAATCTCGTAAAGACTGGTGCCAGATAACAGCGCCACCATTACCGGCACCGTGCGTTTGGCCGGGGTGGTAATCAGGGCCAGGGCGAACAAAAATTCATTCCAGGAAAAGATAAATACCAGGATGGCGGTGGCGGCCACTGCCGGGAGTGACAGAGGCAGAATAATGCGGGACAGGATGCCCAGAGTCGAAAAGCCGTCCAGTCGGGCGGCTTCCTCCAATTCGCGCGGCACTTCTCGAAAGAAGGCAGTGAGTACCCAGACGACAAAGGGCAGGTTCAAGGCGGCGTGGCTTAAAATTAAGATCAGATAGGTGTTCAACAGGCCCAGCCGCAGGGCGACCTGATAGAGCGGAATCAATAGGACCGCCGGGGGGAATAGGGCTGCGGCCAGGATGGCTTTTTCCACCAACCCGGCCCGGGGATGACGGAAGCGGGCCAGGGCATAAGCCGCCAAGGCCCCCACCACCAGGGCCAGGGCGGTGGCTCCCAGCCCCACCAGCACACTGTTGGCGACATAAACTCCGAAGGCTCGCTCCACCAAGACCGTGCGGTAGTGTTCCAGGGTGAAGTTATGCGGCCATAAAGTCGGCGGCGCGCTAAAGATCTCGGGGGTCGGCTTCAGCGAAGTGCCCAGGGTCCACAACAGCGGCACCAGGTTGAAGCTGAGAAAGGCCAACAGAATCGTGGCTAACAATAGCCTTTTTACCATTGCCTGTGCCATCTTATTTCTTGGGAGAGGTGGAGGCGGCGGTCCCCTGCTCCTCCCCTCCAATTAACCTGTTAAATGCCCGGAGTAATAGCTCTCCCGCGGCCGCAGCCGTAGCAAGAGCAATACTACCAGGAGCAATAGTACTGCCATGAATATGGTTAAAGTCGCCCCATAGCCCAAGTCCAGGTAGCGGAACACCTGATCGTAGATATACAGGGCCAACATCTGGGTGGCATTGGCCGGACCGCCGCCGGTCATCACCCAGACCAGATCAAAGATGCCCAGGGCGGCGATTACCCGGAAAACCACGGCCAGCACCAGATAAGGACGCAACAGCGGCAGCGTAATGCGGAGAGAGCAGCTAAACGGTCCGGCGCCCTCCAACCGCATGGCCTCATAGAGTTCGGCGGGAATGGTCTTAAGCCCGGCTAATAGTATCAGGGCCACAAAAGGGGTGGTTTTCCAGACATCGGCCAGGATGACGGAGATAAAGGCCTCAACCGGGGTGGCCAGCCAGGCCTTGCCCCCTTCCAGTAGGCGCAGGTCCATAAGCAAGCGGTTGAGAAGGCCATAAGTATCATTATAAATAAGGCGCCAGGCCGCGGCCATGACCGCGGTCGGCAAGGCCCAGGGCAGCAGGGCCAAAGCCCGACAGGGCCCCCCGGCCAATGGGGTGGCGTTTAATGCCAGGGCTGCAGCAAGCCCCAAGAACAACTCCAGAATTACCGACAGCCCGGCAAAAATCAAGGTATTGATCAGAGGACGGGCCAGATTAGGATCGCTTCCCAAACGGAGATAATTTTCCCCGGGGACTCCGAGGGAAGGGGCGACCAGCGAACCGGTAAAGAGGCTGAAATAGACCGTAGCCAACAGGGGCAACACCAGAACCAGCAGCAGGAGCATTAAGGCCGGGGCCAGCAAGAGGTAAAAGGCGCGGCAGGGCACAATTCTAGCCATCAGACTCCCCCAGCACCACCCGGATTTCCTGGGCCGCGGTCTTAATGGCCGCCTCCGGCGACAACTGGCCTATCAGCGCGGCACTTAGGCGGACCTGGAGAATGTCAGAAATGCGCGCATAAAGCGGGTGAACGGGCCGCGGTCGGGCCTGCGCCAGGATGGTTCTCATGACCTTAAGATAAGGACTGGTCCGTAAAAGTTCCGGGTCATCATAAACCGACACTCGGGCCGGCAACAGACCAGTCAGTTGATGCAGCCGTTTCTGATTTTTTCCTTCAAGACAATGGCGGATAAAAGCGTAGGCTGCTTCCGGATGCCGGGAATAGACCGAGATGCCAAAACCCCAGCCTCCCAGGGTCGGGGTGGACTGGCCGCGGGGACCATGCGGCAAGGCATAAAGGCCGAATTTACCGGCCACCGGGGAAGAGGGGGAATTCATAAGTTTTACAGCATAGGGCCAATTGCGCATAAACACCGAGCGACCCTTCTGGAACATCGCCCGGGCCTCTTCTTCCTGATAGGTGGTGACGCCCGGCGGGGCCACCGCTGGAGGGGTCAGCAGATCTCGCATCCAGCGCAAAGCCGCTACCGCGGCCGGTTGGTCCAGCACGACCCAACCCCGAGAATCCAGCAATTCTCCCCCCCACCCTCGCAAGACTTCCAGAAAATTTACTACCAGGCCTTCATATTGCATTCCCTGAAAGACATAGCCCCAGCGTCGGGGCGGCTGCATCAACTGGCGGGCCGCCTGGGTGAGCTGGTTGAAGGTTTGCGGCGGCGGCAGGTGAGCCTGGGACAGGAGATCCGTGCGGCCATAGAGTACTCCGGCGTCAGTGCGCAGCGGTAGGCGATAAAGCCGCCCCTGAAATTTACTGGCCTTCAGGTCGCCGGGAAAGAGATCAGCCAAAATCCCAGGATCAACCCAGTCGTCCAGGGGAAGCAGCCAGCCGGCCTGAGCAAACTTAGCCAGCCAGGTAACGTCTAAGAAAATCAGATCATAAGTAGGGTCCTGGGCCAGCAAAGCCATGGCATAGAGAGACTCCCGGGTATCAGTGTTGTTGGGTCCTTCGATCAGGTTTACCCTGTATCCCGGGTGTTGCTGTTCAAAGGACTGAATCAGGTATTCCCAGGCTCCCCCCACATCCGGCCGGTCCATAAATCGCAGGATCACCGCCTCGGATGAGGGGCGGCAGCCACTTACGATCAGTAACAGGAGCAGGCACCGGAGGGTGCCGGTTATCATTTGGAGCATTTATCAGGTTAATTTGAGAAGAGGGCAGGGATCGCCAAGCCCCTAACCTCCTGAGGATGTGTTACTCAGCAGACGGTCAGCGCCGTACTCGGCTTTAAGTTTGCCATCAGGCGTGAGGGATAAGCCGGATAAAATATAAGGTCCCGAAAGCGCCTTCGGCTCCGACCTGATGGCTGTGGCTATCATAATGGCTGATCCGCGCTTCCAGGTAATCTTCATCCCGACCGATGCTGGTGGCCCAATCCCAGTCTCCCCCGCAGGCATAAACCATGGCCTGCAGCATGGCAGCCCCGCCATTCCGGGCTGTGGGGTCGAAGGCATAGACCGCCCCGCACTCACAGCGTCCTCCCTCGAATTCATACCATTGCTCATCCTCAATCTCCGCGGGTGGCTCAATTTTCCGGTCGCAGAAAGGACAGCGGGGCGGGAAGGTTCTGGCTCTTTGTCTTCCCAATAGATGTTCCCAACGCATTGATTTATCCTCCTCTCTCTAAGCATAACACTTAAGGAGATTTTTTCCACCCCTAAACCTGGAAGCCAGGGTATAATGTCAAAAACTGACCCTGACGCTAGATTTTATGATTTTGCAGGCTATTGACAGTTGCTTGAGGAATGTTTAAAAGAAGTCTGAGTCTATTAATGAGAACAGGGAGGGATTATATGGCCGAAGTCAGGATTCCCTTTTCGGATCAGGAACAGCAGAAGGTAGAGACCATCGTTATCGACAAGGATAAAGATGAGGCCCTCAAATATCTGGCCGATTTGCTGGATAAAATTAGGGGTCACCCAGGACATGCCTGCGGTCCCAAGGTAGTCTGAGGTTTAAGCCCCAGACCAGCCCCGTTGACTGCCAGACGCGAATTGACGGCGGTTAATTCAGGTAATCGGCCAATTCTGGCATTGGTTTCCGATACTCATGGATATGAGGCCGGTCTGCCGCGGTTATTTGAATTATTCCGCCGTCACCACATCCAGCGTCTGGCCTGTTTGGGGGATTGTGAGGCGGAGCCGTTTGACTGGTGGTTGGACCTGGCACCCGGAAATGAGCTTTATTGGGTTTATGATGTGGATGGCGCTGATCATCCGCGGGCGACCCTGACCAACCGGGCTCTGGCCCTTAATAACCGCATTTTTTTGGCCCACACCCGGGCCACTGCCTTCGATTATTTTAAACCCCAGATTAAGGCCTATAAACAGGCCCGCCCGTTAGGCCGCCCCCCCTTGCTGATCTGTCATGGGCACACCCATACCCCCTGTGTGACCCGATTCGGCCGCACCCTCAACAATCTGCTCTACATCCATAGCGTTGCCCGGCCTTATCTGTTTCGACCGTGGCGAGAATGCCTGCAACTGGCCCTGGACACCGTTTATTTGATCGTCCCCGGGGCCTTTACCATGGAGGAGGGCCGCTATCCCACCTTCAGTTTTGCCATCCTGGATCTGGAGCACCACACCGTGGAGATGATTTCTTTGACTGACCTCCAAGACTTGGAGACTATGCAACTGGCTTGTGCGCCAGCTCAGCCAGAACCAGGCGGTCGGTAGGGAAGGCCAGGTTTTCCGGCAAGTTCTGCAGATTAAAAAAGGTTACCTGATCCAGATCGTCCCCGGCGTGGAGGCGGCCGCCGACCACGGTGCCGGCGAACCAGATGCCCACCGTGAGACGGTCGGGATCGTGAAAGTTGGAGTGCACTGCTACTATCTCGCCCAGGACGACGGCCAGGCCGGTTTCCTCTTTAAATTCCCGGACGGCAGCTTGGTGCACCTCTTCCCCCCATTCCACATAACCGCAGGGGATGCACCAGGTCCCGGCATACTGACCCCGGGCCCGGCGGCCCAAGAGAATTTGTTCTCCCCGGCGGACAATCACCGCTACTCCCACGGCCGGATTGAGATAAACGGTGCGACCACACGCCTGGCAGACAAGGCGCTCCCGATAACCCCGGAGCCGTTTTTCCAGAGGCTGGCCGCAACAGGGGCAAAATCGAAAGGCGGTCGGATTACAGGACATGTTTATTCCTAAAGGTTTTATTGTAATCGGCACGAGCCTGGTCAGGTCCTTTAAAACGGCTAATTTATAACCCCTCTGCCCTCCTGATCAAAGCAAAAAGAGCGGCGTTTGCTCGGCCGTTGACCATTAGTAGCTTAATTTATTGATATAATTTGTTAAATATGCAGATACCGGTTGACACCGGTCAGAAAATAACCTAAATAAAATTGGGTCTGGACGTGACCTTGTGGGGACATGAAAGATGGCGGGTGAGGCCAGGATAAAAAAAATCCGCAATATCGGCATTATTGCCCATATCGATGCGGGGAAAACGACGCTAACCGAGCGTATCCTCTATTACACGGGTCGGACCTATAAAATGGGGGAAGTCCACAACGGCGCGGCGGTGATGGACTGGATGCCGGAAGAGCAGGAGCGTGGCATTACCATTACCTCGGCAGTAACCACCTGCACGTGGAAAGGCGCCACCATCAACCTCATTGATACTCCGGGCCATGTAGATTTCACCATCGAGGTGGAACGGTCTTTGCGGGTCTTGGATGGAGCCATCGGGGTCTTCTGTGCCGTGGGCGGGGTCGAGCCCCAGTCGGAGACTGTCTGGCATCAGGCCGACAAATATCGGGTTCCCAAATTGGCCTTTATAAACAAACTCGATCGCATCGGGGCTGATTTCTGGGCCGCGGTGCAAAGTATGCGGGATAAGTTGGGCGCTCATCCTTTGGTGCTGACCATCCCCCTGGGTCAGGAGGACCAGTTCCGGGGAGTGATCGATCTCCTGCAGCAACGGGCGCTCCTCTGGCATGATGAAACCCTGGGGGCGACTTATGATCTAACTGATATCCCAACAGAATTTCAGGCCGAGGCCCGGGTGGCGCGGGAGTCTTTATTAGAAGCGCTGGCCGAAGTCGATGATGATTTCATGGAACGCTATCTGGCCGAAAAGCCATTGGAGCTGGAAGAAATCCAGGCCGCTCTGCATAGGGCCACCATCAGCCTCAAAGGGGTGCCGGTCTATTGCGGGGCCGCCCTGAAGAACAAAGGCGTCCAACCCCTGCTGGATGGCATTGTCCGTTATTTACCTAATCCCATTGAAGTCGCTGCCATTACCGGGGAAAACCCCCAAACCAAAGCTAAAGAAACCCGTCCGGCCCGCGATGACGCACCGCTGGCCGCGTTGGCCTTTAAGATCATGATGGATCAGGGGCGGCGGCAGACATTTGTGCGCATCTATTCCGGCATCCTGAAGACCGGCCAGGAGTTATATAATCCGGTTAAAGACATCACCGAAAAGGTGGCGCGGATTTTACGGCTGCACGCCAACAAACGGGAACGGCTGGATGAGGCCCGGGCCGGCAGTATCGTCGCGCTGATGGGTCTGAAAGCCACCACTACCGGCGACACCCTGTGCAGTGCTGACCACCCCATTATCTTAGAACCGATTTCTGCCTATGTTCCGGTGATTTCTCTGGCGGTTGAACCCAAGACCCGCGAAGATCAGGGAAAATTCGCTCTGGCCCTGAGCCGGCTGGCCGAAGAAGACCCTAGTCTGCGGGTCCAGACCGACGAGGATACCGGTCAGACTATTTTGTCCGGGATGGGCGAACTTCATTTAGAGGTTCTCATTCATCGTCTGAAGCGGGATTTTCAAACCGAGGTTACTGCTGGCCAGCCTCAGGTGGTATATCGTGAAACCATTGCCCGAACCGCGGAGGAAAGCGCCGTCTTTGACCGCGAACTGGCCGGTAAGCATCATTATGCCCAGGTTAAATTGCGCCTCTCCCCCCGGCCTCGGGGCACAACCAACCTGTTCATCTCCCGGTTGGCGGATGATCATCCAGCCGTCGGCTTGGTTCCATTAATCCAGGCCGCGGTAGAAGAAGCCCTGGCCGCGGGGCCGGCCTTTGGCCACCCGATGACCGATGTCCAGATTGAGTTGCTGGACGCCGAAGTCCGGGAAGGTCAGGCCAGTGATATGGCCTTCCGGGTGGCCGCCATGCTGGCGGTCAAACAGGGCTGCCAGGCGGCCCAACCGCTCTTGTTGGAACCGATCATGAAAGTGGAAGTCATTGCCCCCGAGGAGTTTATGGGAGAGGTGATCGGTGATTTCAATGCCCGTAAAGGCAAGATTGAGCAACTCCTGCCCAAAGGGCCGGTAGGAGTGCTTTCGGGCACAGCCCCATTGGCGGAGTTATTCGGCTATTCCACTGACTTGCGTTCGGCCACCCAGGGGCGCGGCACCTTCACCCTGCAGTTTGACCACTACGGTGTGGTAGAGCGCCGAAGTACAGCTTAAATTTAACGACTATTCAGTCTAATCTTGGAATAGGGGGTAGGCCGGCGGTTCTCCGGCCCGCCCCTCCGCTTAACCTTAACTTTGGTAAGGAGATGGCACTTACATGGCAATCGAACAGACACTATCGATCATTAAACCGGATGGGGTGGCTCAGGGCCTGATCGGCGAAGTGATCAGTCGCTTTGAAAAAAATGGCCTGAAGATTCGGGCCCTGAAAATGGTGCATCTCACCAAGGCCCAGGCCCAGGCCTTTTATGCCGTCCACCGGGAGAAGGGTTTTTATGACAGTCTGACCGATTTTATGAGTTCGGGGCCGGTGGTGGTGCTCATCCTCGAGGGCGAGTCAGCGATTGAGGGCAACCGCCAGCTAATGGGGGCGACTGACTACCGGCAGGCAGCGCCCGGCACCATCCGGGCCGACTTTGCCTCCTCCATTGAGCACAATATTGTCCATGGCTCTGATAGCCGCCAGGCCGCCCTTACTGAAATAGCATTTTTCTTCAACCACTTGGAAAAATTCTAGATGCCCACTTGGCCTTTAGGGGAATGGGCCATAATACAGCAACTGGCCCAGGTGTTCGGCCTCCCGCCCATTGAGGTGGTCCAGGGCATCGGCGATGATTGCGCGGTCCTGGCGCTAAGCCCGGAGCGTTATCTGCTGTGGACCATAGACAGCCTGATCGAGGGGGTGCACTTTGACTTGGGCTACACCACCCTCAGACAACTGGGCCGCAAAGCCCTGGCCGTCAACCTGAGCGACATCGCCGCCATGGGAGGAGAACCACAATATGCATTACTTTCCCTGGGATGGCCCCCGAAACGGGAATTAAGCGGGGCACTCGAAGTCGCCGCCGGTCTTCAGGAGATCGCCAAGCAGTACGGGGTGAGCATCATTGGCGGGGATACGGTCCAGTCCCCTATCGGTCTGACCCTTAGCCTGACGGTCATCGGCAGTGTCAACCCAGGGGAGCTGCTATGCCGCCACGGGGCCCAGGTAGGGGATTTGATTTATGTCACCGGTCCTTTGGGAGAGGCCGCCGCCGGGCTGGAAGTGCTGCGTCGGGGCACGGCGTTGCCGGCAGAAACACAGGCAGTCTTACTAAGGGCCTTTTTGGATCCGACGCCGCAATTGCGCGCCGCCCGCGTCCTGGCCCAACATCATCTGGCCACGGCCCTGATCGATCTTTCCGATGGGGTGGCCACCGACCTGTATCATATCTGCTGCCGGAGCCGGGTCGGGGCTCGCCTGCAGGCCGACCGCATTTTGATTTCTACTGCGGTTCGCCAAGCCGCCGAGATTTTAACCCTAGATCCCCTGAACCTGGCCCTGAAGGGCGGCGAAGATTATCAGCTGCTGTTTACGTCCCCAGCCCGCCAGGAAAGCCAATTGCAACGCTGCTTCCAGGCCGCGGCCCTGCCGTTGCCCTGGACCATCGGCCGGATCATTGCCGGAGAACGGGTTTACCTGGAAACCCCGCAAGGGGAAGAGGATATCTCGGGGGCCGGGTTTGACCATTTCGCCCCTTCCGCCCTGACCGAATAAAAGCCATTGCGGGAGGCCGAGAGATATCTGGTCGACTAACTCTGGAAGGGGTTCTGAAGCATAATCGTCTGTTCCCGATCGGGGCCGACCGAGATGATCTGAATTGGCACTCCGACCAGGGCGGTGATCCGCTCCAGATAGGTGCGGGCCGCAGCCGGCAGGTCCTGATAATTGCGGACGGCGCTGATGTCTTCCTGCCAGCCCGGCAGTTCTTCAAAGCACGGTCGGCATTTTTCCAGGGCTTTCAAAGAGGCCGGGACGCTGTCCAGGCGAGTGCCGTTAAGTTCATAGGCCGTACAGATTTTTAACGGGTTGAGGCCGGTCAGGACATCGAGTTTGGTAATCGCCAGGCCGGTCAGACCGTTGAGACGGGCAGCCTCGACCAGCACGACGGCATCCAGCCAGCCACAGCGCCGTTTGCGGCCGGTAGTCGCGCCAAACTCCACCCCTTTGACCTGCAGATGTTCTCCCACCGCATCGTGGCATTCGGTCGGGAAGGGCCCGCCGCCGACTCGAGTGGTGTAGGCTTTAACAATACCTAATACCAGGTCTAAGCGCCCCGGGCCGATACCCGCGCCGGTACAGGCCCCGCCAGCCACTGGATTGGAGGAGGTGACAAAAGGGTAAGTGCCATGATCGATATCCAGTTGGGTGCCTTGGGCCCCCTCAAAAAGGATATTCTTTCCTTGGCGAGCAGCCTGGTCCAGGATTCGAGAGACATTGGCCACCAGCGGCTGCAGCCGCGCCCCCATGGCGGTATAAGGTGGAAGGATTTCCTGGACTTCCAATGGCTGAGCGTCCAAAAGTTTTTGCAGATAAAAGTTCTTTTCGGGCAAGTTGGCCTCAACCTTGGCTTTCAAGGCTTCCGGGTCAATCAAGTCAATCACCCGGACGCCGTGACGGGCAATCTTATCCTCGTAACAGGGGCCGATACCGCGGCCGGTGGTGCCGATTTTGCCAGTGCCCTTGGCCCGCTCCCGGGCCAGGTCGAGGCGCTGGTGATAGGGCATGATGATGTGGGCTTTTTCGCTGATTTGCAGGTTTTCCGGTCCGAGGGCGATCCCTTCCGCCTTTAGGGTGTCGATCTCCGCCAGCAAGACTTCTGGGTGTATAACCACGCCATTACCGATGAGGCATTTTTTCCCCGGACGGAGGATGCCGGAGGGAATCAGGTGAAAAATGAATTTTTTACCCTTTACCACCAGGGTATGACCCGCATTATTGCCGCCCTGATAGCGAACTATGAGCTCGGCATATTCCGCTAACAGATCAACGATCTTGCCCTTGCCCTCATCGCCCCACTGGGTGCCCACCACCACCACACTGGCCACAGCTCAACCTCCTTTTCTCAAAACCAACTCTATTTAAAATATTTCACCTGGCTTGTCAACTAAAGGAAGGTTATTTTTCGGTCAGGGTGGCGGCTCCGTCCCAATCCGGGGGGGGCGGGGATTGGGCAAATTGGCGGCACCGGGAGAGCAATTGCCGGGCCGGAACATCGGAGGGGTGAAAAGATAAGCAATCGGTCAGAAGTTTTTCGGCCAGTTCCCATTGGCGTTGCCGAAAGGCCGCCAGAGCCTGATGAAAAGTCTCCAGGAATTGGGCCTCAGCATCTGTAGGCAACCCTTGGCCCCGGACTTCAAAGATACTGACCGGGACTCGTTTGCCTTTGACCCGGACACGGTCCACTTCGCGCAAAATAAAGGAGTTCTGCAAACGCTTAGCGGTATATTCGCTGACCAGGATTTCGGTTCCGTATTGTTTGTTAAGACCCTCCAGGCGGGAAGCCAGGTTAACGTCATCGCCGATGACGGTATAATCAAATAACCGTTCCGAACCCATGTTGCCCACTGACATCAGGCCGGAATTGATACCCACCCCGATTTGGATCTCCGGCCAGCCGCGCGGCTGCCATTCCTGGCAAAGTTGTCTTAGGGCCGCGGTCATTTCCAGAGCCGTCTGGACGGCCCGATCGGCATGCTCGGGGAGATCCAAGGGAGCCCCATAAATGGCCATCAGGGCATCGCCGATATATTTATCGACCGTGCCGCCATGCTTGAAGACGATTTCGGTCATCGGGGTCAGGTAAGCGTGGAGCAGGCTGACCAGGGTTGCGGCCTCCATCTGCTCGGCAAGGGTGGTGAAGCCCCGGATGTCGCTGAACATTACCGTAAGCTCGCGTTTTTCGCCGCCGAGCCGCAATTTCTCCGGATGCTGCAGCATTTCGTTGACCACCTCCGGGGCGACAAAACTCTGGAACGCGGCCCGGATGCGGCGGCGCTCCCGTTCCTCGGCTAAAAAGCGCATCAATGTAACCCCGACATACACCGTAGCCAGACAGTTAAGGGGATAGAGCATTTGCAGGTGAAGGCGATGACCAGAAAACAGGTAAAAGCCTACCATGATATACGCCATCACCATGACCAGGAAAAGGAAAAGACCTCTTGCCGCCCGCAGCCGGGGCAGCCACCAGCCCAACAGCAAACTCAAACCAATCATTGCCACCAGGTCGAGCCGAAACGCCCTGGCAGAGCTCCGCAGGTAATCCTGCTGTAAGATGTTGTCGATGACCGTGGCTTGGATTTCCACTCCGGGATAAACGCTTTCAAAAGGAGTTATACGAATATCGTAGATTCCGACCGCGGTCGCCCCCACCAGCACAATTCGATCCCGAAAGACCGTCAGCGGCACTCGCCCCTGGATGACGTCGACAAACGAGTAGTACTTGAAGGTCCGGGCTGGTCCCCGGAAGTTGATCAGGAAGCGCCCATAATTATCCACTGGAATCCGCCGGGTTCCCAATCGCAACTGGCTGACCCCGTGGTCGGCAATGCTTATGCTCAAGGGCGGGTTGCCAAAATATTGCTGGAGGACACCCAGCGGCAAAGGGGCAACCAGTTGCCCACGATATCTAATCACCAGCGGCAGCCGGCGGATGGTGCCGTCATTATCCGGGATGGCATTGAAATATCCGGTCCGAGCCGCGGCGGCCATCAGCCGGGGAATATTGGTCTCAATACGCCGGGCGGTTAATAGAGGAAACCGCCGCGCCGCGGGTGATTGCCAGCGGACCAGGTTATAGGTCGAAGATTTCAGTAATTCCGGTGGAATCTCCATCTCCGGGCCGCTTTCCGGATATTTTTGGCTTCCCAGGCCCGGGAAATAATATCCCAGAACCACCGCTCCTTGTTGACTTATTTCCCGAGCCAACTCCCCATCGGGATCAGCGGTTTTTTCCTGCTCCTGCAGCCAGGTCTGGAAACCGGGCGGCCGCCAGCCCTGCCGGTCAACCTCTGCCTGAAGTTTTTTAAGGACCTGTAGTCCGGCTTCTTCCTCTTTTTCGGCAAAAATCATGTCAAAGCCCACTACCCGGGCCGGGGCCTGACGCAGACAGTTCACCAGTCGGGTTATCTGCCGCCGCGACCAGGGCCACCGTCCCAGGGCCTTGACGCTGGCATCATCAATGGCGACGATGACTATATCGGAACCGGGAGACACCACCCCGCGCACTTGGAACATCAGATCATAGAACTTGAGTTCAATTATTTTAATAAAGTTCGGCTCCCAGGCCATGAGTAACATATGACCCAGAATTATCCAGACGGCCAGTTTCAAGTAGCTGAGCCGAAATATTTTCTGGACCAGGGGCAGCATCCCAGCAAATTCTCCTTCATACCTGTAACTTTCCCCTGCAAGTCTTCCTTATACGAGGGAGGAAAACCAAGGGGCCAGGGTTATTCCGGGCCTTAAATAATCTATTGTAATTATCACTGCTTAGGTGGAATAGCAAGGTAAAAAAATTATCAGCGAAATATTGGTGAAAAGGGCATGGGTGGCAAAGTTTAGATGCTGAGGTCCTTTGCTGCTCCGGGTTTTTGATTGACGCGGAGGTTATTTGCTGTTAGGCTACCTTATCTAAACTCACCATCAATTAGATCCTGATGAACTTACTCGATCTGGGTATTTTGATTGTCTTGCTTCTGGTTGGCCTTAGAGGTTATTATCGGGGGCTGTTCCAGGAACTCTCCGTAATTGTGGGGTTATTAGGAGGGCTTCTGGTCGCCGCCCATCTTTATCTGCGCTTAGCGCATCTCTTCCAACCGTGGATAAATAATCCCCTCTACTGCCAGATTCTGGCCTTTATTACCATCCTGATCGCGGTTTACTGGCTGACTCGTATCTTAGGCCATCTGCTGCAACGGGTATTGGCCCGCCTCTATTTGGGAGGGCTGGATCGTTGGCTGGGATGTCTTTTTGGACTGGCCAAGGGGATGCTGATCCTCGGATTTCTGCTGACCGCCTCGCAGTTGGTAATTCCTCATGATTCCCAGCTGCTTAAGGAATCTCGAACCGCCCCCTACCTGAGAACTTTTTTCTTTCAGGCGGTTAATTTACTGCCGGCCGATTTTAAAGCAGGGCTGACCGAGCGAGCCCGTATTTTAGAAAAGCAATGGGGTCAGCCCGCGCCTCCGGCTGATCCTGCAGAGGAGTCTGAATAATATGAGTTTTAGTTTCACCGGTTCTGGTCCGACCCTGTCTGATCCTGCGGCCGCACTAACTAATTTTCTGAACATTGTCCGCCGTCTGCGCGGTCCGGGTGGCTGTCCCTGGGATGCCCGTCAGACCCCCGACACCCTCAAGACCTATGTCCTGGAAGAGGCTTATGAACTGGTGGAGGCCCTGGAATCTCACCAGCCCGAGGAAATCCGGGAAGAACTGGGAGATCTGCTGCTGCACATCGTGTTTCTCAGTGAAATTTTCCGGGAAGCGGAATGCTTTTCCCTGACCGAAGTGATCCAAGGCATCACCGCCAAGATGATCCACCGGCACCCGCATGTGTTCGGCGAGGCCAAGGTCGAGACCATTGAAGAATTGCGGACTGTCTGGGAACAGGCCAAGGCTCAAGAAGGCAAGAGCAAAGGCTCTCCCCGGTTTGCGGAAGTGTCGTCCGGGCAGCCGGCCCTGGTACAGGCCCAGCGTTTGGGCGAAGCCGCGGCCCGCATCGGCTTTGATTGGCCGAATCTAGAGGGAGTCTTAGAAAAGGTGGAGGAGGAATGGCAGGAATTCCGCCAGACCCTGAGCCAGAACGACCAGGCCGCCCAGGAAGAGGAACTGGGGGACCTGCTCTTTGCCCTGGTCAATGTGGCTCGCTTCCTGCACATCAACACCGAGGGGGCTTTGCGTCGCACTATCCACAAGTTCATCAAACGCTTCCACATGGTCGAGCGGGGACTGGCCAAGCAGGGCAAAACCCCAGAAACCGCCACCCTGGAGGAAATGGACGCCATCTGGGAAGCCATCAAAAAGACCGGCAAACCAACTCCATCTGCCCCCTGAGTCAACCATTGGCCGTGTCCGGCGGCCCCGGGAGTATTCAGCAACCCATCGGCGGGTCGCGGCGGCCAACACCTGATAATCGCATCCTTACGGTTATTTTCCCATACCCTGGCCAGCCTGGGCCCATAAGTCCTTCCACTAACTTTCGGGTATGCTGCCTGATGCAGATAAAACCGTCCATCAAAGCCAGGGAGCGTTGCTCTAATACCAAGTTGCGATCAAAGAGCTAAAATGCCCCCTCACCCTCGCCCTTTCCCTCGCCAGCGGGGGAGAGGGGATAAAGAATAAAATTACTCATTTGAAAGCTAATCTGTATAAGACCCGATCAAGCCGATTGTTCCATGCCGATCGTTTTCCGGTGCGCCGCAGCAGGTTCATGACGGAGAAACGGTAAACTAACAGTTCGGTGCCCGGGCTGATGGCAGAAATCAGCGTCGTAACCATTACCTGACCGGAACTGGGCGCAGCCAGGGATTCCTCACCCTGGGGACGAGCTGCCAGCCCATTGGTTGCCAATAGGTACCAGTAGCTATATAAAATGGGTGTTGGGACCTATTTACAGCACATAATTGCTTTTATAAAAAATCTTTGTACTGGCATAGCCGGTAGCAACCAAAGCGGAATATTTATCTTATTAGACCTTAAGTTATTTATTTAAAAGGCCTTTTATGTTTTTCTGGAGGAATCCAGAGGGGCGGAACTAGGTGTCTGCCTTAATTTTGGCCATGACATGGTGGTGGGTGAGTAAAACTAAATTTCTTAATTTATCAAAGTCTTCGCAAAGAAACCTCTTGTTATAGAGAATTTCAACAAATTGTTTGAGCACTTCAGCATCCGGACTTTGATAGATTTCTTCGGTTTTAACCATGATATCTTCTGGGACCGGCCCGGAGAAGAGATGATCAATGGACTTTCCCAAACCTTCCCAGACCTTAAACGCCATGTTGAGGGTTAAATTGCTGCCGCGCAAGCCCCTGATCAGGCGATTCATCTGCTGGTGGGTAATACCACATTTCTCCGCCAGCGAGGCTTGAGTTTCTCCCTGCTGCAGAGCAACCTCAACGGCTGACAGGATTCTCTTGAGGACTGATTTAACCTTAGGATGGACGCTTTTTTTACTTTCCATAGTATCCAATAATCGTTCCTTATAATTTTATGTATAGACACTATTATAACTAAACATTAAAAAAGTCAATAAACAAAAGGCGAACTTTGTTGAAAATTTATTGATAAGTTTTCGTAATCTGGTTATAAATTTTCCGGGGTCAAATCTATCCACAAATTTACCAACTATGATCACCTTTTTTAACCTGTCCCTAATTAACGGACTCAGGGGCCAGAATCCTCGGTTCAGGGTATCCTGATGCTTTTATGGGCTGATTTTCCATAACTGATTAGTATTTTAATATTGAGCTGTCAAGGTGGAAGCCCTTAAGCTGATGTTGGCCAGCGGCCGTCCCCTAGCCCCCTGGCAATAGATGACTATGGCGGTCCCCTGGAGAACCGCCAAAAGTTTCCCTTGGAGGTGGTGTCCCAGGTCAGGGCCGCGGTAGGGGATTTCCCGGTGGGGTTTCGGTTCCTGGCTGACGAATGGCTGCCGGACGGCTTGCCGCTGGCGGAGTCAGGCCATTTCGCCCAGGCGCTGGCACAAGCCGGGGTTTCTTATCTGTCGGTCATGGGCGGTACTTATGAGTCTTTCTTTCTGCCGGAGATCGTGGAGAAATCCAAACAGGAGGGTTATATGGTTGCCCTGGCCGCGGCTATCAAAACCAGGTGAAAGTGCCTGTCATCACCGCCGGCCGTATTACCACGGGGGCGCTGGCAGAGGAGAGCGGATTTAATTGGGCTGGCCCGGGTACTCTGGGCTGATCCGGCCTGGCCTCAAAAGGTGCAACAGGGCAAAGAAAGCGAGATTATTCATTGCGATCCGAACTGCGATACCTGGATGCAGATGATTATGCGGGGCAAGCCGGCTTTTTGCGTCCACTGGCCGGTGGAGAAGATGCGAACCTGGAAGGCTAAATTCATATAACCAGATTCTAAAGAATTGATCAGATAATTACCACATCAACAGGGTGACTGAAATGATCGCCATAATATAGGCTACGAGGTAGAGGGTGATGACCAGGGTGTCCACTCGGTTGACCAGATCCATTCTGCCGTCCATTTCCAACCGCTTCAATACGACGGCCAAAGCCAGCATGAATGGTAATGACGGAGGGAAACATTAAGTTATGGATAAAGGGCTTATCACTCGGAGCATTGAACAGGTTAATTGACCGTATGGTAATTTTGTATTTGCCGTGGAAGAACAGAGATTCATATCTTGACATCCGTAATTTAACTAGATAATTTGCCCTTTAGCAGGGAAGCGCCGCCCAAAGTCTTTGTTAAGGGCACCCCGGAGCACTATGGTGACCAGAATGAATGACCAGCAATCCTGCAGCCGACCTCTACCCTGGGGTCAGGTGCTGATGGTAGGGATACCGGGGTTACAACTTGACCCTGTAGCCAGGCATTTAATTGTGGAGTTTAAAGTCGGCGGGATAATCCTGTTCCGGCGCAATCTGGAGAGTCCACTGCAGGTGGCCGAATTAGTCCGGGAGTTGCAGGAATTATCTCTGACCGCCACTGGTTCAGCGCTGTTGATCGCCATTGATCAGGAAGGCGGCCCGGTGCAACGTTTGCGGTCCCCTTTTACCCAACTGCCCTCGGCCCGGGAGTTAGGCCAGCAGGATGACCCTTCGGTCGTTGAGAGCCTGGCCACCCGCCTGGCTGGCGAGCTGCGGCTGGTAGGCATCAATATGAACCTGGCCCCGGTGCTGGATGTAGCCCGCAGCCCCAACAGCCCGCTATGGGAACGTTCCTATGGGGCAGAGCCGGACAAGGTGGCCAGACTGGGTCTGGCCGCGGTACGTGGCTTTTTGGCCGGGGGAGTGATTCCGGTGGCCAAGCATTTCCCCGGTCTGGGTAACACCACCTTGGACTCGCATCATGATACGCCCACTGTCCCGGGTGAAGCCCGGGATCGGGAACAGGATCTTTTCCCCTTTCGCCAGGCAGTGGCGGCCGGCGTTCCGGCCATTATGAGCGCCCATGTGTTGGTTCCCGACTGGGATGAGCAACCGGCCACTTTATCGCAGAAAATTCTGATTGGGCAGTTGCGCCGGCAATTAGGTTTTCAAGGTCTGATTATCACTGACGACCTGGAGATGGGCGGAATTTCCCGGCATTACGCCATAGCCCAGGCAGCCCCGCAAGCATTAGCGGCGGGCGCAGACTTGCTTCTGATCTGTGAACATCAGGAGGCTATAGTTCAGGCCCATGAAGCGTTAGCATCGAGTATTGGCCTGGAATTTCGTCTCCGAGAATCTCTACAGCGGATCCAGCTTTTAAAGCAAAGCCTTCCATATGTTCCGATTGACCCGGCGAGAGTGCGGGCATATTTCGGTTCTTTCGGAGACCAGAATTGACTGATTCTGAAACTGAACTGATTCATCGCTTTGCGGTCAGCGAGCAACGGGAATTGCTGATCACTTTGCGTCGTCAGGATAAAACCTCCTGGGTGGAATTGCAATCCGTCAGCCAGGGAGGGCCTCTGCAGGAAGCCGTGCCGCTGGTCCGAATGCCGCTGGCCCAGTTACCGGAACTGAAACGGGCCTTGAACCGCCTTGAAGCCAAACTCTCGGCCGAGGGTTTGCTGGAGGATTATGAGAGTCAGGAAGATTATCAGCTGGCTCAGGCCCAGCGGTTTGCCAATGACAGTGAAGTCGAATTTGCCCGGCTACTCGATTTTTATCGGATTAAGTGGCTGTATGAACCCCATACCTTTCCCATCGCCTGGGATGAGGAGGGTAATGTGGTGGAAAGTTTCACCCCGGATTTCTATCTGGTGGACTATCATCTGTATATTGAGTTAACCACCATGAGGCAGAGCCTGGTCACCAAAAAGAATCGCAAGGTGCGGTTGTTTCGGGAGATTTATCCGCAGCACCCCATCCGTCTTTTTTATGGCAAAGATTACCAATGGCTGTTAGAAAAATATGGCCTGGCCCCGGCCGCTAACTCTGGATAAATGAAGCCGCCGGGGACCTTGTTACAAGTGTTGCTGCCGCCGGAGGCCATTCATGCCCGGGTGGTGGAATTGGGGACGGCTATCTCACAGGACTACCGCGATCAGGACCTGACCCTGGTTGGCATTCTGAAAGGGTCGGTGCTTTTTCTGGCTGATCTGCTGCGCTGTCTGACTATCCCGGTGACCGTGGATTTCCTGGCTATCACCAGCTATCAGGCCGGTGAACGCCAAAAAGGGGCAGTGCGCCTGGTTAAAGATCTGGATGAAGAGTTGACCGGCCGCCACCTGCTGATTGTTGAGGATATTGTTGATACTGGCCTCACCCTGGGTTATCTGGTCCGCACCCTGGCGGCCCGGGGCCCGGCCAGCGTCCGCATCTGCACCCTGCTAGACCGTCCCCAACGCCGGATTGTGCCCCTGCCCCTGGCTTATCGGGGCTTTGAGATCGCCGATGATTTTGTGGTGGGCTACGGCCTGGATTATCAACAATATTACCGCTACCTGACCGGAGTATATCTTTTCCGCCCCGATTGATCGGAGCCTAACTCTTTTTTGGGGGAAATAAAAAAGGTCGGGAGGGGGAAGCCCGACCTTAGGAGAAAGGAGAAAATGGTATATGAGCTTTGATTAAGGGGGAATCTCGCTCTTTTATTACTTTTTATGCAGTAATTGTGCCAACCTCCGGTTGGAAATCATAAATCTCTAAATCATAATCAGTTCAGCCGGGCCTTTTACCGGTTAGCGGTCGCCCACCGACCTCGATCGCCAGTTCAAATTTTTAAACCAGAAAAAGCGAAGAACCCTGTGATTATGTTTATCGTGTTAAAAAAACAGAGAATTTTATGATACAAAATCCTGGTCAGGCCGCAATAAAATTCAAATAATGAAACCCGACAGAAGCCCCGAAGTTGTCAAACCGCACACCAGGATCTAGAGCAGAATAGATTGGGTAAGGGCCAGATGTTATTATCGGAGAAAATATTATGACCGATTCCCGGCCCCGTCTGGGAGAGACTCAAAAAAGAATTTTTTGGTTTGTGCTGCTGGCTGCCCTGGTTTTTCTAGGGGTAGGCGTCTATCAAGGAAATATTACTTACTATGGTTTGGGTCTGTTGGGGATTGGCATAATCCTGGGCGGCCTGATCCGTTGGTGGCTAGAGCGGTTTCGCTCCTGAGGGGACAGCCTGATCGATCCCCTCTCGATTTACCCATGATTCAGGGCGGTGCGGGCCGCAGCCAAAACCTGGCCGATGGTTAGATCTCGGAGACAGAGGGCATCCGAACACAATATTTCCCGGCCCTTTGTACAGGGGGCGCAATCCCGCGATGAAGTTATAACTTTAACCTGGTTCCCGGGAGGGGCCCAAATTACGGGATCGGTAGGGCCAAACAGGGCCAGCACCGCTGGTCGCCGGACAGCTGTGGCCAGATGGGTGATGCCACTGTCGCCGCCGATATACAATTGGCAAAGGCTCAGGTAGGCGGCCAGGCTTGGCAAAGGCAGGTCGTTGAGCAGATAATGTCCGGCGGCCTGGGCCAGGGTCTTAATTTCGCCCAGAAATTCCGCCTCAGCCGCCCCGGTTATCCACAGCACCCGGGCCTTGAAAGTTGCTTGTAGTTGGCAGGCCAGTCCCCGATAATTTTCCAAAGGCCAGTTTTTCCGTCGATGGCCGCTGCCGGGGGCCAGGGCGACCCAGGGCGACAGACCCGGCCCTTGGCCACCCTGGGATTCATAATGAGCCTGGGCCACCAGTTGTTCCTTGGGAGAGATGAGCAATTGGAAAGGGCCGGAAGGGGGTTTTATCCCCCTTAATGCTAGGTGCCGGGCCTGCAAGCAGGGCACCGGGATGCGATCCTGAAGGGGAAAACTAGGAATCCAGAGGCTGTCTTTGATCCCCCCTTGCCCCAGGCGTTCGGTAATCTGGGGATGGGGTCGAGGGCTAAAAATCACCGCCAGGTCAAAGTCGGCCAGCAAGCCGCGCAGGCGCTCAGGCAGGGGCGTGTCCGGCAGGAACAGGTAGGCCCAATCCGCCCGCTGACTGTCCCAGATGGCGTCAACCGGTAAAGTAGCGGCCAACAGGGCCAGGCGGGCTGGCGAACCCAGGAGGGTGAAGCGGGCTTTAGGGTAATGGGCAGCCAACGCTTGGAGGGCAGGCCCGGACAGGAGAAGATCTCCCAGCGCGCCCTGGTGCCAGATCAGAATTTTTTCCAGGTGAGGAGGTCCAGCCATAGTGGCAGGAAAAGGACTGCCGGTCATGGCAGCGCCAAATGATAAAAATATTTATCGGGTCTCCCTGTGAGCGCTTTAATCCTCTTCCACCTTGATCTTTTGAAAGCCCTTTTTAGTCCCGGTCTGGGCCGTCTTTTCCAGCACCTCAAGCCGCTGATCGATCAGAGATCGAACGGCTTTGTACACCTCTACCCGGGCTTTCTGTAGATGACGGCAAAACTCACTCTGGGGACCGGCCAGACGCAGCAGGGCATTGTATAACTGACAGAGAGGACACCCCATTTCAGCCTCACGACCAGCCTCTGGCCCCGCGGTTTCCCGGCGGCCTTCTTGGTTTTCCTCAGGCGGGACGGTCATCACCAACACCTCCGAATCGGATGTTCAGATAATCCCCCTCAAATTTGGCCCCCTGGGGTTCCAAGGCGGCCATATTACGGGGTAACAGCACATGCCTTTTAAAGCCCCCCACCCGGATGACGAGTTCCTCTCCGGTCTTCCCCAGGGACACATCCTCAGCCCCGATAAACGGCAAGCGAATGGCAAGAGTGTAGACGCCGTCAGATTTCTCAAACCGGTAAGGACTTTCCCGATAGAGAATGTCCTCCGGTTGCCGATCGCCATAGATGGCCTGGGACAGGCGGGTCAGAGACTCCAACCCCACCACTTCCCGATCGAAAAATTCCACCGGAAAGATCGGCACTGGAGCAAAGCGGGTGTGGGCCAATTCCAAATATTCTTCCTGGTTCTGTTTCCAATAGTGGAAAAAATGATCGGCCAGGGCGGTTGGAAAAATGCGATTAATGATTACCCCGTCAACCACCATCTGGTAGAGGCAGAAATACATAAAGGCCCGTTGGGATTCTTTGAGCACCACTTTTTCCGGATTGGTGACCAACCGCACAGTAGTGACGTTCGGGTCCGCCAGCAGGCGGTCTACCCCTTCCAGACGGTCAAACAGACGCTGCAACGCGGCAAAATACTCGTCTTCGGGGAGCGGTATAGTAGTCATCCGCCGTGCTACCGGCCGCACCACCTTGAAAATCTGCCGTTCCAGGTGGAAGATCTTTTTAATATACCATTCCAGGGCAGTGGGAATCGAGATAAACCTGAGTGATTCACCGGTGGGAGCGCAGTCTAGGATGATTACCTGATAAGACTGTTCCCGGATGTATTTATTGATATAGAGGAGGGCGCTGACTTCATCCATTCCGGGCAGGATGGCCAATTCTTCCGCCAGGATTTCGTCAAACCCGGAAACGTTGAGCAGAATTGCCAGGTAACGATAGACCTCACCCCAGTTCTGCTTGATTTCCTCCTGCACATCCAGTTCCTGAATCCATAAATCGTTGTCTACGGCAACCGGCTTACCGCGGTTTTTATCCATCAGGCCGCGGTTTAGATCAAAAATGTCGGCCAGACTGTGGGCGGGATCGAGACTCATGACCAGGGTTTTTTGCCCCCGACGGGCTATATTGACGCCGGTGGCGGCGGCCATGGAGGTCTTGCCCACCCCGCCTTTCCCGGCAAAGAGGATGATGCGCATCGGCTTCCCTCCAATATTTTTATAATCTAATTACTTGAACAATTACCAGTCAACACTTTGTTATATTTTAACACAACCCGAGGTTACCGGCGACCGTTGAATGAGTTTGTGGTTACCGATTTGTCTTGACAAGCTCGCTGTGGTTTTTATAGGCTGATAAAAAATTAACCAGGGGGTGATTGTAGCCTCTCGATCATGATCGCCTGCATGGCCGGTTTTTGCAGATTATCTGCTTCACTCCCTGCCCCCCAAAAATTATAGCCATTAATTACCTAAGAAAATAGACCAGCCCGAAATCTGGCAAATAATTTGCCCGGCACCGGGGCAACGGGAAAATTCCTATAATAGGAGGGAGCCTATGAAAAAAATCGGATTTTTAGCGTTAATATCAGTTATTTGTTGGGTAGCGCCGGCGGGAGCTAAAATGATGAGCGTCGGCAAAGAAAAAGTCAACGTGCGATCCGGCCCCAGCCTCCAATCCGGAGTGCTTTATCAGGCACCCTTGGGATACCCCCTGCAGGTAGTAGAAAATCAGGGCAAATGGGCCCGATTCAAAGATTGGGAAGGCAATTCGGGCTGGGTTTACCGACCTCTGTTGTCCGAAATTCACACGGTAGTGGTCAGCGCCAACAACCCTAATATTCGTCAGGGACCGGGACTGCGGAATAAAGTGGTAATGCAAGCCAACCGGGGTGATATATTTAAGGTTCTGGGAAAACGGGGCAACTGGGTTAAGCTGGGCTATTATTATAGCGGCGATGTCGTGGGCTGGATTCGTAATGATCTGGTCTGGGGAGATTAATTGCTAAAGGTCGCTCCCGCTCCTTTCCTCTGCGGGAGCCGGGGCCAGACCAGGGACATAATGTTCTGATGAACCGTTTCGGGCGGGGCCTGGGTGTCAAGGCGCACGAGATGAGGACCGCTCATCCGGGCGTAAATTTCCGCAACTTTTACTAAATAATCGGCCTGTTCAAAGGCATCCCAGATCTGGGGACGGCGGCGGGCCAATCTTTCCAAAATCTGGGTCAGGGGTAGGGTGAGGATGATAACCAGGTCCGGGATCGGGGCGAAGGATTCATTCTGCTGCTGGATTTCAACTACCTCTAGACCCCTGGCCCCCTGATAAGCCATGGAAGAATAATAATAGCGGTCGGTGATCACTACCGCCCCCGAGGTCAGGGCCGGGAGAATGATGCCGGATACGTGTTCCCGCCGGTCAGCGGTAAACAGGTCTAATTCCCGGGCGGGAGACAGGACCCGATGCCCCTGGGCGAGTAATCTGCGTAGTTCTTGGCCATAACGGCCCTCGGTGGGTTCGTGGGTGAGCACCACCCTGCGGCCGCAATTTTTTAGGGCAGTAGTTAATAAGTGAGCCTGGGTAGTCTTCCCTGCGCCATCCAGGCCCTCCAGAGCAATTAGAAATCCCGGAAATTCTTGACCCATGCAGCTCTCTGGATCATTTGAGACTTTGCCCCGGCCATAGGAGCTACGGCTGATTTACCAAGGAAGGTTAACCAGGGGCCAGAGAATAACCTCGTCCCCCCTAAGGTTCCAGCCCCTGGTTTATAAAAAAGTAAGGTTCAGCCGTCAGTTGGCAGTTAAAAGGCTAATATTTGAGATCCTGCCAGACTTTTTATTAAACTTCGTGCCAACTGACGGCTGACTCCTAACCACCCAGATTAATTATTCGGCCTTAATCTGGATGGGTTTGGCCTTGACTTCCTCTTTTTTGGGACAGGTGATGGTCAGAACCCCTTGTTTATAAGAAGCCTCGATCTTATCGGCTTCCACCCCTACGGGTAACCGTAAGGTGCGACTGAAAGAGCCGTAACTGCGCTCAATCAGGTGGTAATTTTCTTCCTTTTCTTCCCGTTCGGACTTTTTCTCGCCTTTGATGGTCAACAAATCCCCCGACAGGGAGATGTCGATGTCTTTGGGCTCCATGCCCGGAATTTCGGCCTTGACCGTCACCTTGTCAGCGCTCTCGGAAACATCTACCGACGGGGCCCATTCGGCCTCTAAGGGTCTTAAGGCCCTGCGGCTGGGACCGAAATATTCTTCCCACAAACGATCCATCTCTTGACGTAAGCGAGATACTTCGCGAAAGGGTTTCCATTCTGTGAGTTCCATATAAAGTACCTCCCTCATAATTCTAACATTTTTGCAAATAAGATAAGTCTGGTTCCTTCTCTTGTCAACGGGGTTATTGAACTGGCCCATCTTATCCCGTAATCTAAACTTTCCGGCCAGGAAAAAGTCCTTGAATTAGATCAGCAAGGATGATAAAAAAGGAGCGAAAAGCATTAACCGTTCTGAAGCAATGGCTGAGATAATTAACCTATGAGTGTAAGCCAACCATTCCATAATCCGCTCAACCTCCTTTGTTCGCAAAGGAGGTTTTTTTTTGCCCCGGCCGGCAACCCTGGCAGTCAAGAGGATTATATCAATGAGGTTTAGGCTTAAGGATCTTTTAGGAATCGCCGATCTTGCCCCGGAAGAAATTCAGCTCATTTTGGATACCGCGGTTTCCTTCAAAGAGGTGTCTACTCGGGAGATCAAAAAGGTTCCAACTTTGCGCGGCAAGACGGTGGTTACCCTGTTCTATGAGCCCAGCACCCGGACGCGCACTTCTTTTGAAATTGCCGCCAAGCGTCTCAGCGCCGATACCGTTAATCTGACCATTGGGGCCAGTAGTGTGGTGAAAGGGGAGACCCTGGCGGATACCGCCGACAATCTGGAAGCTATGCGGCCGGATATCATTATCATTCGCCACTCGGCCAGCGGTGCTCCCCATTTCCTGGCCAAGCGACTCAAAAGCAGCATCATTAACGCCGGCGACGGACTTCACGAGCATCCCACCCAGGCCCTGCTCGATCTATTGACCGTGCGGGAAGCAAAAGGGCGGCTGGATGGCCTCAAGATTGCCATCATTGGCGATATTGCCCATTCCCGGGTAGCGCGCTCAAATATTCAGGCTTTTACCAAGATGGGCTCCCAGGTGACGGTATGCGGGCCGGTGACCATGCTGCCGCCTTACCTGGAGGAGTTGGGGGTTGAAGTCAGTCATTCCTTGCCAGCAGCGGTACGCGGGGCCGATGTGGTGATGATGCTGCGCCTGCAGTTAGAACGCCAGGAGCAGATGTATCTCTCTACCTTAAGAGAATATGCCCGGTTTTTTGGGTTAAGCATGCAGCACCTGGAGCTGGCGCAGAAAGATGCCCTGGTCATGCATCCGGGGCCGCTAAATCGGGGAGTGGAAATCGCCCCCGAGGTGGCCGACAGCGCACAATCTGTTATCCTGGAACAGGTCACCAACGGGGTGGCGGTCAGGATGGCAATTCTTTATCTGTTAACCGGAGGAGAACCGAGTGGGACTGGTAATTAAAGGCGGGCTGGTAGTCGATCCCTCCCAGAACCTGGAGGCCCCCCGAGACCTATTAATCGATGCCGGTAAGGTGGCGGCTCTGGAACTTCCTGGGGTTATCCCCGCCGAGGGCCACCAGCTAATCGAGGCCCAAAATCTGGTGGTCAGCCCCGGTTTAATTGATATGCACGTCCATTTCCGGGAGCCGGGGGAAGAATACAAGGAAACTATTGCCAGCGGGGGGCAGGCCGCGGCCCGTGGCGGCTTTACCGCGGTGGCGACCATGCCCAATACCCAACCGGTGAATGATTGTTCTGCGGTAACCAGTTATATCCTGGCCCAAGCCCGACGGGCGGCGGGCCCTCGGGTCTATCCAGTGGCTGCCATCTCCCAGGGTTCCCGGGGTGAGAAGCTGGCCGAGTATGGCGACTTGCAAGAGGCCGGGGCTGTGGCTCTCTCCGATGACGGGCGGCCGGTGATGAACCCCCAGCTCATGCGCCGGGCCTTGGAATACGCTCGCACCTTTGGGATGTTGATTATTGCTCACTGCGAGGATTTGCATCTGAGTGGCTCAGGAGTGATGCATGAAGGTCTGGTCTCCCTGCAGATGGGATTACTGGGTATCCCGGCGGCCGCTGAGGAGGTCATGGTGTTTCGGGACCTGACCCTGGCCCGGCTCACCGGCGGGCGCTTGCATGTTGCCCATGTCAGCACGGCTGGCTCCGTAGCCCTGATTCGCCAGGCCAAGAAACAGGGCCTGGCAGTTACCGCCGAGACCGCGCCGCACTATTTTTCCCTGACCGATGAGGCGGTGCGGGGGTTTAACACCAACGCCAAGATGTACCCCCCCTTGCGCCAGGCCGAGGATGTCGCGGCGATCGTGGAAGGCCTGGCAGACGGCACCATTGATTGCATCGCCTCCGACCATGCTCCCCACAGCAGCCTGGAAAAGGAGGTAGAATTCGCCCTGGCCGCCAAAGGCATAATTGGATTGGAGACCAGCCTGGGGCTGACCCTGAGACTTGTACAGGAGGGCGCCATCAGCCTGATGACCGCCATCGAACGCCTCAGTACCGCCCCGGCCCGCATCCTGGGAATACCTGGTGGCAGTCTGGCGCCGGGAGGACCAGCTGATGTTACCCTGATTGACCCTAATCGGGCCTGGCTGGTGGATATCCATAAATTTAAATCCAAGAGCCGTAATTCCCCTTTCCACGGCTGGCAATTGCCCGGCCAGGCGGTGATGACCATGGTGGGTGGCAAGATCATCTATTCCGAAGGAGTGTGTTAAATGGCTAGCCAGGTATTCTATGAAGATTTACGGGGAACTCCCAAAGATCCAAACTTTAAAAGATTTGCCCGTCTGCTCGACGCCGTAGACCTGAAGAGCACCATCGCCCGCAAGAAAAAACGCCCCCTGGTGGCTATCAAGCTGCATTTTGGAGAACGCGGCAATACCGCTTATATCCGCCCGATTTACTTGCGGCAGGTGGTGGATAAGGTCTGGGATTATGGCGGCCGCCCTTTTCTTACCGACACCAATACCCTATATGTGGGGACTCGGGCCGAGGCGGTCAGCCATCTGACCACCGCCATCCAGAACGGCTTTGCCTATGCGGTGGTCAATGCTCCGCTGGTCATCGCCGATGGTCTGAAAGGGACGGCCGAGGTTGAGGTCCAGATCAACCAGGAGATGTTTATCTCCGTCTATCTGGGTGAGGCCGTGGTCTTGGCTGATACCTTCATCAGTCTGGCCCATTTCAAGGGTCACGAACTCTCCGGGTTCGGTGGCACTATCAAAAATGTCGGTATGGGAGGCGCCTCCCGCAAGGGCAAACTGGCGCAACATTCTAATATCTCCCCCAAGATCAATCAGAAAAAATGCACCGGCTGCGGCGACTGCGTGGCCCACTGTGCCCAAGAGGCCATCAAGATCAATCCCGAGACCGAGAAAGCGGAAATTGACCCCAAAAAATGCGTCGGCTGTGCCGAATGCATTCTGATCTGCCCCTACGGCAACATTGACATTCAGTGGAACGAATCCATTCCCATTTTCCTGAAGAAGATGGTGGAATACGCTTATGGGCTGTTAAAGGGCAAACAGGAGCGGGCCGTCTTTTTCAACTTCATTACCCAAGTGTCTCCGGCCTGCGACTGCTATCCCCACAATGACGCACCGATCGTGGCGGACTTGGGCATCCTGGCCTCCCGGGATCCGGTAGCTATTGATCAGGCGTCCGCGGATCTGGTCAATCAGAGTGCCGGCCTGGCCGGTTCTCGTCTGAAAGACCCCACTCCCGGGAGCGACAAATTCCGGGACCTCTATCCGAAAGTTGACTGGGAGATCCAGCTAGAGTACGCGGAACAGATAGGGCTAGGAACGCGGCAGTATGAATTGGTTAAAATCTAAGTATCGGAACCGGCCGCTTTATTGTGTCATCAAGGTACAATTTCCCGGTAGCGGGGACGACGGTAATCTAAGCACCGGATGGCAATATTAATTTTTTTAGATTATTGACTATCATCGCCTGATAAAGATATAGTTACAGACAGCACCGAGTTCGGTATTGGTAAGAGACCTTTAATCCAGGAGAATTCTATGCCCCGGTGGCCGCTGTTGCTAGTCCTGTTGTGCCTGCTCCCGGCTTGTGAATCCATCCTTTACCCGCGGGTTGAGCGTCAGATGTGGTCCAACTATGTCCGACTACAAGATTTAAAGCGGGGCATGAACATTGATGAAGTCGTCGGCATCATGGGTAAACCAAAGGTGGTCGAAAAGGCCACCTATCGGGGTGGCGAATTTACTTTTTATTTTTATCAGACCCATTCCATGGACTACGAGGGCAGTGAAACCGTGCGGGGCGGCTATACTCCTTTAGTCTTTCAAGATGACCGCCTAATGGGTATCGGCAAACGGGCCTATTTACAAGCGGTGGAACGCCCCGCTCCGGACGGGGTGCCGATCTTTCCCTGGCAAAAGACGCAGTAAGATAGCCTCCGCCAGAAGACCACGCAAACGTCAAACCTGCTTTTGACCAGCCAGGAAATATTTCCGGTTTTAGAGGGTAGCTGGGTTTGCCCTCAGGGGGGATAAGTTTTGCTTCGAAACCGGTGCCGTCCCGGCCAATTGGCCGCAAGCCGCGACAATATCTAAACCGCGGGTTTTCCGGATCAGGGTGGTATAGTGGGCGGAGAGCAAAATTTCCTGAAAGGCCAGGATGGCAGCCTCGGATGGGCGCTCAAAAGGAAGACTGGGATGGGGATTGAAGGGAATCAGATTGATTTTCGCCCGCAGGCCCCGGAGGAGGCGGGCCAACTGCCGCGCTTGGGTGGGGGAGTCATTAATCCCCTTTAAGAGCACATAAGTAAAGGTAATGCGGCGATGCCCGGGAAGCGGAAAGGCCCGACAGGCATCCAGAAGTACGGCCAAGGGGTAGCAGCGGTTAACCGGCATCAGCCGACTGCGGGTCGGATCATCAGGGGCGTTGAGAGATACTGCCAGATTCACCCGGATGGCGTTGCCCAACTGAATTATTTGCGGTGCCAGGCCCACGGTCGACACCGTAACCCGGCGGGCCGAAAAATCCAGCCCCCAGGAAGCCGTAAGAATGGTTAAGGCCTTGAGAGTATTATTAAAATTGGCCAATGGTTCTCCCATCCCCATGAAGACCAAGTTACTGAGTTTCTGATCCTGGCGCAACCGGGCCCTCACTTCCAGGACCTGGTTGACGATCTCGGCGGCGGTCAGGTTTCGGGTCAAGCCCTGTTGCGCGGTGAGGCAGAAATGGCAGCCCTGGGCACAGCCGACCTGGGTGGAGAGACACAGGGTGAGATGATCGTCTTCCGGGATGAGCACACTTTCGATGCGACGGCCATCGGCCAGGGCGAAGCCAAATTTCTCGCTGCCGTCTTCAGAGTGCTGCTGATCGGCCAAGGTTAACCGGCTGATCATCGCTTTTCGGGCCAGTTGATGCCGGAAATCCTTGCTGAGGTCGGTCATCTGCTCGAAGTCAAAGATACCTTTATACAGCCATTTCTGCAACTGGCGGGCGCGATAAGGGGGCTGACCCCAGGAGGCCACCAGGCGTTCTAATTCATCCTGGGTAAATTCTTTCAGATCGACCAGGGAAGTCATGTCAGACCAGCAATTACGAACCTGTAAAATAACCGAATTTCTGTTGGGCCGGGCAGAGGAAACCGAGACTGCCGATCTTATTAAAGCCCCCGGAGTCTCTCCTGCTCTTCCTGTTTGGCCTTACACTTGATACACAGGGTAGTAACTGGGCGGGCGAGCAGGCGTTTTTCGGAGATCGGTTCCCCACAAGCCTCGCAGAACCCATAGCTCCCATCCTCAATGCGATCCAGGGCTTCCTTGATCTTGCTGATCAATTTGCGTTCCCGGTCCCGGATTCGCAAGGTAAAGTTGCGGTCCGTTTCCAGCGTCGCCCGGTCGGTGGGATCAGGGAACATATCTATGGGATTGGTCATCCCGCTGACCGTCTTTTCGGCCTCTTTCAGCAGTTCCTCGAGCCGACTATGCAGTAAATCTCGGAAGTATTCCAGACGTTCGGGTTCCATCACCAACGCGCCTCAATTTTAGTCTAATTCTAATGCAACCTACCTCAAAACGGGGCGATGATAAGCTCCACTTTTACCGCCACTCTTTTCAATTAGCATAATATGCTCGATGACCATGTTACGGTCAATAGCCTTGCACATGTCATAAATAGTTAAAGCCGCCACAGCTACTCCGACCAAGGCCTCCATTTCTACCCCGGTCTGGGCCTGGGTCCGGACCTGAGCCTTAATGGCAAGCGATTTCCGATCCGGATCGGGGGTAAAATCAATTGCAATGCCGGTAAGCGGCAGCGGATGACACAAAGGGATCAGCTCAGCGGTTTTTTTAACCGCCATAATACCGGCCAAGCGGGCGGCGGCGAACGCATCCCCCTTTTCCAGCTGGTCAGACATCAGCAGCGGATAGACCTTTTCCCCTAAATAAATCGATCCTATTGCCGTGGCCTGCCGCTGAGTCACCGGTTTACCGCCGACGTCAACCAGGCGCGCCTGGCCCCGATCATCCAGATGGGTAAAGTTGGACGGTTTCTCAGTCTTCATGGCGGATTGCCAGCCTGGTTGAATTCATCCAATCTGCAAAATTCGTGTAATAGTTCCCGTTGGCGATAATTGAGCTCAGTAGGGGTGGTAATAATCACCTCAATCAGTAGGTCCCCGGGTTCCTGGTCGCCGCGGCGGGGAACGCCACACCCTGGAAATCGGAAGATGCGGCCGGATTGCGTGCCCCGAGGCAGTTCCAGGAATTGGCTGCCTGACAGAGTGGGAACTTCGATCGTATCTCCCAACGCCGCTTGTGCAAATGAAACCTCGATGCGACAGCAAAGATCATTGCCGAAGCGGGTAAAAAAATTATCAGGTTGCACATGGATAACCACAAACAGGTGTCCGGGTGGACCATTTTGGAATCCGTCCCCGCCTTCCCAGGGGATTTGCAGCCGGGTTCCGTCCTCCACTCCGGGAGGGATTTTGATCCGATAGCGCTGCAGCTGTTCCATATTCCCGCTACCATGGCAGTGGGAACAGGGATGAGCAATGATGCAGCCCCGACCCTTGCAACGTTTACAAAGGGGACCGAAACGGAGGAGTCCCGGACTATGGAACAGCCGCCCCTGGCCCTGACAGTCAGGGCAGGTCTGGTAGTCGCTGCCCGGTTCCAGACCGGTAGCATTGCAGAAGATGCAGCTCCGGAGCCGGCGAATTTCGATATCGGTTTCCATGCCCATTATAGCGGCCATAAAGGGAATCTGCAGATCATAACGGAAATCCGGCCCAGACCGCTCTTTGAAAATGGACTTGCCGTTTTCGATTCCGAAAAATTCTGCCAGCCAGTCTTCCGTCTGGAAAAACAGATCATCAACTCTGTAAAAATTATCGTCGGAGGGATGCTTCCCCGAGGGGCTGTCATAATGGTCAAAAGGTGTGCAGCGATGCGCCTCACGGAGAGTGTTATAGGCCTCGGCCACTTCCCGAAAGCGAGCCGCGGCCCCGGGATCGCCAGGATTGCGGTCAGGATGATAGCGCAAAGCCAAATGGCGGTATTGGCGCCTGATCTCTTCAAAGCTGGCGCTGGGTGATACACCTAAGATGTGATAGCAATAAGTGATGGCCATCAGGGTCAAGATCTCAATATGGGCTTAAACGTGTAATATTGCCATTTTATCAAATTTTAAGGGATTATCCAGCTGCCGGTTTATTAACTGGTCTACCTGTTTTACAACTTTGGTATTTAACCTTGCTGATATCTTTTTCGAGCTAAAGCATTTTTAACTTTAACAGGGGCAGTGATTCAATCTGAAACAGTCTGGTTCAAATCATTCGCTCCACAGGCTAGATTTTTATAAATTTTTATAATAAACCAAGCATAGCTGATTGTAAATCACTTTTCAAAGTCAGAAACCGCAATGGATGGGGTTTGGGCAGAAATTGGTCAGGCCGGGCTAGCGGCCAGGGTTAATCAAGGTTAAGAGCCGGGTCCAGAGTTCTTGGCGTCCCTCCCGGGTGATGGCAGAGAACCAGATGAGTTCGGCTGGATCGATCTTTAGGCCTTGCAACCGTGCCACGTGGTTTCTCAATTGACGGGCCCGCTGGCTGGTCTTGAGTTTGTCGGCTTTGGTGAGGACCACAATTACAGGGCGCTGCAATCGTTCCAACTTTTGTAATAACTCCATTTCTTCAGCCCCAGGCAGACGGCGACAATCCATTAAAAACACCACCGCCACTAACTGACGGCGTTGCTCCAGATAGATCTGAACCAGTCGCAGCCACCTGGCCTTTACTGCTAATGGCACTTGGGCATAACCATAGCCGGGGAGATCAACAAAGGACCAGCAGCGATTGATCAGAAAAAAATTAATCGATTGAGTGCAACCCGGCCGAGAACTGGTCCGGACCAGACGTTTCCGGTGTAACAGGGTATTGAGGAGGGATGATTTGCCAACATTTGAGCGGCCCAGAAAGGC
The DNA here is from genome assembly GCA_019309545.1 of Deltaproteobacteria bacterium. Lineage (NCBI taxonomy): Bacteria > Pseudomonadati > Myxococcota > Myxococcia > Deltaproteobacteria bacterium. The sequence continues at coordinate 41,498 of JAFDGA010000004.1, read as the reverse complement.
GACCTCAGGATAATCCTCGGCGGGAAATTGCCTTGGCGTATGGGCACTGAGGCGGAATTGGGCGGAGGTGATTTTGGGTATGGCCATGACCGGATGGATGACACCTTGTCAGGAGATGTTGGTCTATCTTACAAAAAAATACGCAATAGTGCCAGAAATGCCGAACAGGCCCAGAGGCCCACAATATATTACTCAGGTCGTAAAATAAATGAATTAGGGTTAGAAAAAAACAGCTCTCCCAACCTACTCCCCCAACCCCTTATACCAAGTTGCGATCAAAGGGCTAAAATGCCCCCTCACCCTCGCCCTCTCCCCCGCCAGCGAGGGAGAGGGGATAAAGGATAAAATTACTCGTTTGAAAGCTAATCGGTAATACGGGTGGTTGGGAGAGGAGCTGGAGGGGAGGGCGGGGGGCCAGCGGTCCCTCGGCTCTTCCCTAGCCGGGAGCCGGGCTCGCAGCAGAGCCAGCACGTCGCCGGTATAGAGTTGACGGTGGCGGCTAATAGGGTTAAGCCGGGTTTTAAGGGACTGCTGAGCCACGGCCAAGGCAGGTAGGACATGCACCGGCAAGACAAAGTAAGCGGCGGCAAAGTCCTTTAAGCTCTCCAGATCAGGGCTTTGGCCAGGAGGGAATTCACCCAGGGGTTGTAAGTAGATTTTGCCGCGCTTTGGGTCGGGCCGGTTACCGTGAGCCTGGACGAATTCCTCGTAGGTTTGACCGGCCTCGGGATGGACTGCTAGCCAGTCTGAAGGTCCCGGCCAGGGCAGGGGCTCGAAATCGTCGCCCGGATCCAAAGCCTTGGCCAATGCTTGGGGAAGTCCCTGGGTAGCGCCAATGGCTCGCAGTCGGTCTGATGGTCCGGGTATGGTAAATTGCATCTACACGGCTAACTGCGGTAGAATAGTGTAAGGCTCAGTCTCGGCCAGAAGCTTTTTCCCCTCCCCAATGGCCGGGGAGGGGAAATTCTGCTCTCGGAACCGCTATGGTTAAGCTTTGCTTCGCTGGCAGGTATTATTTTTCGAAATTTTTGACAAATTGTCCGATCTGCACCCCAAGATAAACACATTTATTACCTTCCATACACGCATCCGCATCCTTTTTTTCAAGATGCGTGGTTAGTTCATGTTGGTCCTTTTTTAACTTAATAATAAAAGCGTTTTTCTCCTCGTTGAACTCAAGGCTGAGGTCAATATTATGTTGCAGGATTTCGGGATACATCTCGGCAATCTTGGACTGCAGGGTTGCATTTGTATAAGCCATGGAGATTCCTCCTTTTTGGTAAGGCCAAGAACTGCCTGTCAACGCGGCCAGGGTGCCTTGGAGGGAAAGCCATCCCTTTTCAGCAAATGAGATATTTTTTTATTAAGCATCATTTTCCTATTGGTCAAGGTGGTCTATCCGGAATCTGCTAAGGGGTGGAAGAACCGGAGGGCGATGCTTCGATTACTTCGGCCTCCGTGGCCTGGCCATTTAAATTGGCCTTGATCTCTTCAACGGACCGGAGATGGGTCTGAATCATTTCCACATTAGCCCCCGAAAAGACATAAAACGGCCCCCTACCACTGAAACTTTTGGCGCTGATAACCTCATCCACCCCCAGGCTGAGCAACCATTCCGCCACTTTGATGCCCTTACCGGTAGGCACCTCGATAAAGGGGTTGGCCAGCAGCCGCTCCCGCAGGAGTCGGCGGTCCTGAGTCCGTCGGGTCAACAACAGAAAAAAAGGGGCCTCCCCGAAATGCTCGGAAAGATGATGATAATCTTCGGTAAGCGGCAGGGCCTGGACGATGGTCTCTTTTCTGATCGGCTCATAATGGATGATCACGTGGTCAACATTGGAAACTCTGGCCTTGATGCGGGCCTCGATCTGTTTGGCCAAGGCATGGGCTTTTTCTAAGTCCTTAACTTTCAATGATAAATCCACTTCAATGAATTTAAACCGGCCTGAATTCCTGCCGGTTAGGGAAATAATCTGTCCCACCTGAGGAGTCTCCATAATCAATTCGCGAATCGTATTCAGGGTGCCGAAATCTAAGGACGCGTCCAGTAACACCCGGATGGCGTCAATAGCGATCTTAAGCCCGGCCCAAACTATCAATCCAGCAATGATCAGGGCGGCCCATTTGTCTAAGGGATATTTTATCTGAAAATAGCCGCCGATTAATCCGATCAGAATAATTAGGGAGGAAAACAGGTCGGTAGTAATATGTTGGGCATCGGCCACCAGACTGGGGGAGCCCAACTCTTGGCCTTTTTTGAGTTCAAACCGGGAAAAGCCCCATAGAATGGCAATCACCAACCCTACCCCGCCTATGGCATAGGGTAGGCGATGAGGCTGGAGCTTTTCGGCTTCACCAAAGGCAGTCTGAACGATCTCATAGCCGGCCCAAAATATCAGCCCGGCGGTCAACAGGGCCACCAGATTTTCCACTTTGTACAGGCCATAGGGAAAATGCTTGCTTTTGCGGCGGGAAATCTTGATCCCGGCCCAGATTGAGGCCGAAGAAATCACATCCGCCGAGGAGTGAATGGCATCGGCCACCAGAGCCAGGCTGCCGGAAAACACCGCCAAGGCATACTTAAGACCAACCAGGAAAATATTTACTCCAGTGGAATAAACCGCCACTCGCTCACTGGCATCCATGCGCCACTCCTTATGAATCTGAAGGTTAACCGTTCGAGCCCTGCCGTTACTTTAACATAAATTCTGGAGGAATGGCATGGACAGAGGAGAAGACCTCGGTTTGGCCTTTCTACCACAGGCACCGGCGGCTAACGGAGAATCTCTTGAATAGCCTTGAGTTCAGCGCAAACCAGGCGTAAAAGTTCGGTCAGTTGGACTTCAGGGAAATCCGGTTTTAAATCTCGATAATGGCAGGCTGATGAGGCGCAGTTGGTCTGAGGAGGGCCTTGGCTCAGATATTGTTTAACCCCTGATAAGGTGTATTTCTCGTCGTGCAGCAGGCGCTTGATTTCCAGAATCAGATCAACATCCGATTGCCGATACCAGCGCTGCTTAGACAGTCGCCGGTTGGGTCGGAGAATGCCAAACACTGATTCCCAATAACGCAACACATGGGGTTCCACTCCGGTCAACTGGCTCACTTCGCCGATGCGATAGAGTTTTTTGTTACGGCGGTGTGGGGCCACCTCCATCTCCTCGTAACTCAATCTAGACGCGCAATCTGGCCTTTAGCTCCTGCTGAAGGTTCTGGATCAAAGCCTCGTGTTGCTGATTTACTTCGATGTCAGTGAGCGTGCGCTCCGGATCCAGATAACAGAGATGAAAGGCCAGACTGCGTTCACCCTCCGGGATGGGCGGGCCGCTATAGACATCAAAAAGGTTCGCCTCCACCACCCAGGGCTGCCCATAACGATAGATGGCAGACAATACTTGAGCTGTAGCAATAGAGTTGTCCACCACCAAGGCCAGATCGCGATAGACGGCCGGATAGCGGGGTAAGGGGGTGAAGGTGGCAAATTCCCGAGCCACTTCGGTTAAACGGTCGAATTGCAAATTAAAAATCCAGGCCGGGGCCTTCAGGTCAAACTGTCTCCCCACCTCGGGGTGGAGTTCGCCTAAAAACCCCAGTTCCAGATCAGCAGAAAAAACCCGCGCCCCCTCCTGAAGAAATGGCAGGCCGGGAACAGGCTGAAAGCTGACCTCAGGCACCAGCAGCCCGGAGAGCAAAGTTTCCACTGCGCCCTTCAAGTCGAAAAAGTCAAGTTCTTCCTCCGGGACGTTCCATCCCGGGGGCTGACGAACGCCGCTCATCAGCCCGGCTAGCATCGGCTTTTCTTCCGGCAACTGCTCTAGGGAGCGTGGAATAAAGACTTTGGAAAGTTCAAAGATCTTTAAGTCATAAATGGAATGAGCGGCGTTTTTCCGCATGGTCTCCAATAATCCCGGGATCAGATCGAGCCGCATAACTGCCTGCTCTTCGCTCAACGGGTTGGCCAGTTGCACAAACTGCGAGGGGTCAGAGCTCCCGGCCACCAGGAAGCTGGATAATCTTTCGGCCTGAAAGGCATAAGTGATAACCTCAAAAAAACCCATCCCCAACAGGATGGCCTTGGCCGCGCTCCTCATTACGGCCGCCTTCGGTGGACGATGGGCGGCCATAGCCACCTGCGGCAGGGACACCGGGATATGTTCGAAACCATGCAGTCGAGCTACCTCCTCAATAAGATCAACCTCCCGGGTAAGGTCCCCCCGATAGGGTGGCACCTGAACTTCCAGGGTATCGGCATCGAGTCTTTGGGGGGGCATATTTAACCGCCGCAGGAGTTCCGCTAGACGCTGCAGGGATAGATCGGTACCCAGGATAGCATTGGTCCGAGCCGCCCGCAGTTGAAGCTGTGGTCTAATTACCGGCTGAGGATAAACATCAATTCTCCCCTGGCATACCTGACCTTCCCCTAGGGCCGCCATTAGCTGGGTGGCCCGCTCCAAGGCGTTGATGACGCCTTCAGGGTCGACCCCTCGTTCAAAGCGGTAAGAAGCCTCGGTGGACAGCCCCAGACGTTTGGAGGTGCGGCGAATGGAGCGAGGGTTGAAATAAGCGCTTTCAATCAATACCTGACAGGTGGCCGGGGTTACCTCAGAGGCCAGGCCGCCCATCACCCCAGCCACTGCCACCGGGGCGCGGGCATCGCAGATCAACAGGGTTTCGGGGTGCAGATAGCGCGCTTGACCATCTAAAGTGGTAAAGCTCTTTTCCTGGGGCTGGGGCAAACGCACGACGATCCGCCCGCCCTCCAAGCGGTCAAAATCAAAGGCATGCAGCGGTTGGCCATATTCCAGCAGCACATAGTTGGTTACATCTACCAGATTGTTAATAGCCCGCAGACCGCAGGCCTGCAGCCGTTGCCGCATCCAGAAAGGCGAAGGTTTAACCACCAAATTTCGGATGAGGCGGGCGGCATAGCGGGGACAGTGGTCAGGAGCCTCGATGCTCACCCCCGCCCAGTCCTCGATGTTATCCAAGCCTTCCGGGACGCTGATATGGGGCAATTGCAGCGGCTGATCCAACAGGGCGGAGATTTCTCGGGCCAATCCCAAAATACTCAGGCAATCCGGGCGGTTAGGGGTAATGGCCACCTCTAATACCACATCCCGCAACGCCAAGGCTTCGCCCAGATCAGCCCCGACCTCCAGGTCTTGGGGGATTTCCATCAGTCCCAGATGATCTTCGGAGAGTCCGAGTTCATCCTCAGCCAATAACATGCCTTCCGAGACAACGCCTCGCAGTTTGGCGGCCTTGATATTTTGTCCGCCAGCGATCACGGCCCCGACTGGGGCAAAAGGGTAGAGCCGCCCGGACTGTAGATTAGGAGCACCGCAAACTACCTGATAGACATGGCAGCCATCGTCCACCCCGGCCACTTGCAGCCGATCAGCCCGGGGATGGGGCTCTACGGTTTTGACCCGGCCCACCACCACGCCGGAGAAAGCCGGCTGAAGGGTCTCAATAACCTCGACTTCCAGCCCCACCAGGGTTAGTCGGTCAGCCAGTTCGGCCGGAGATATGGTAAGATCAAGATAGTCTTTAAGCCAATTGATACTGAGTCGCATGGTGGTATAATTTCCTGGGAATACTTGTGGTTGTTAATCAACCTCCGGACAGACCTGGCTTTCCCGGTGCGGACGCCCAGGTATTTGCTCCGGACCTAGGGTAAAAGATTAACTCAAAAAACCAAATTTGGGAAGTCATCTAGACCAAATATCAGCGACAGACCAAGGCTACAGTGGGGCGGGAGACACGGTGCAAGACGCTGCTAGCCACACTGCCGATCAGCAGTGATTCCAGGGCGGAGCGGCCTTTTTTACCCATCATAATCATCGCATATTGACCAACTTCAGCTTCCTGAGCAATAACCTGGGGTGGATTGCCAGTAAGCAGTTTTTCTTCCCAGAGGCCATTTAATCCGCTCTGACGGAGAATTTTCCGGCCTTCCTCCAGAAATTCCTGCTCCTGTTTATCCAGGAGATCGGTAAGCTGGGCAGGAGTGGTTTCTCCAGAAATTCTTTGTCCTAAAACAGCCAAATCCACCACATGTAAAAGCGTCAAGTGCGGCTTATAGTTCTGGAAAGCCTGAGTCAGGGCTACCGCCTGGCGAACTGCCTCCAGACTGGGTTCCGAACCGTCAATGGGGACCAATAGTGGGGCAATCGGACAATTGGGGTCTGGACCCAGTTGTTGCCCCATTACATAGACGGTCATGCCCTGCGCGTAGGATAAAACCTTTTGGGTAGCACTGCCCAGAAGCAATTCTTTTATCGGGGAAAGCCCCCGCCGTCCCATAATGATGGTGGAAAATGCCTCTTCCGTCGCCAGGCGGATGATTTCGTCGCCGACCTTTCCCTCCCCCACCCGCTGGGTTATCGGTCTAGTCACCCCCAAATCCCGGAGAATCTGTTCGGCTTCGGCCAACAGCGGGTAGATCTCTTCATCCAGGTAATGCTTCTTAATGCGCTGCCATTCTTTCACCTGATCCATATGGGTAACGCGCAGATCAACATTCTGAATGTGTCGGCTCAGGTAACTACCCCCAATCACCCGCAGTAAAGTCAGATTTTCCACTGCTTCCCCACCGGCCCTAACCAAAGTGGCGGCCAACTCCAGGGCTAAGCGGGCTGCTGGACTACCGTCGAAAGGAATCAATATGCGGGTTAGAGGATAAGTGAGAATGGTCATTGTATTAGTCTTTCTCTAAAAATTTTAGTTTGAAATGGGCAAATATAGCAACCCAAATGCTGTCTAAAATAAGGCTTAGTCCTACGGTTGGCAAGGGCAAGAGCTGTCATCCCCTCCAAACATTGCACCATAGGCAATCAAAATCTGGCATATGGATATTAATGGCCTGGAGAAAAGAGATTAAACGATTTCCTTATAGAGACATTCTTACCCGCCTCTTGGTAACGATCAAGAGAATATGCCCGTTCTTAAGAACTAAAGGTCCAAACGACAATCCTGGGGTGGATGGTTCATCGGCAGCAAGCACGCGCGTTCAGGTTTTTTTGCGTCGGCGAAGTTCGCCCAGTCCCATTTTTTTAGCCAGGCTTTTGCGTTGTTCGGAATAATTTCGGGATACCAATGGGTATCTTTTCGGATCAAGCCCATAAGCCTTATAGTAATCTGCCGGGCTCAGCTGATGCGCTCGCCGTAAATGGGCCTTGAGGGTCCGAAAATTCTTGCCACAGACCAAACAAGTAATATGATCGTCCTTTACTGATTCTTCTATGGGGACGGCGGGTTCGAGAGGAGGAGCTTCCTTGGTTTCGGGAGCTTCTTCTGGGGCTGCGGCCTCGATCTGACCAGCCTCCAAGCCGGCAATGGTTTGATAGACCGCCTTGATTTCTTCCACTAACTCGGCGGAGGTTAGTTCGCTAATAGAGGCATGGGAAGACACCAATTGAACGGTTAATTTAACCAATTCTGAAGCCATAATCATCTTTCCTTTCCTTTAACCCATTCTGCCTTCTGGTAATTAAGGCCTAATGTTGCACAGCCAACTAAGCCAGACCAGGAAATTTTAGTTTTACCAGCGTAACCCCTTTGACCAGTTATTGTTATCCATATATAGAACTACTTATTTGCTGTCAAGCTAATTTTTTAAAAAAGCTAACAGCATTGTTAATTTAACTAGTATATTACCTTACCTCAAGTATTTCAAGGGACTGCGCTTCCTGTCATAAGTGATACCCAGTTGCCCGAAAGATGGAGTTGGGAAGGTTTTTAAGAGGTCGGCCTGACTATCGGCGGGCTACGATTTAAAGGAATAGGACTATAAACTAGTATCTTAACACTATAAAAGATCAAGGAAAGGAATAATAATTACTGAATTTTATAGATGATAAAAAAGCCGGAAGCAATAACTCGGGCGATAAATCCGGGTCGCCCCCGGCTAATTAATCATCACTTAAGGTGAGGAGGTCAGAGGCGGTTAAATATGGTAATTACAAGATTTATACTGGATGGGAGGGGTGGTCCAGACTAGCGAGGGTTAAGGCACGGGGGCATTTGATTCAGACATTTTTAGTAACCAAGCAGCGGCTTCTATTCGGAAAAAAACCTTGACAGTGGCCAGACAATAATTTATAAATTATTTTACCGTCGGGCAGAAGCCGCGGTATAAAAGAACAGGATAATTCTTTTAGCCAAGCCACGAAGGCCTGATTGGACCTGCTGGTCCCGAAAAAAGGCGCGTGGCTTTTTTTATCAGACTGTCGGCGCCAGGCGGCAGATCCGGGAATGTTCTCCGGGCCGAGGCCTTGGTTTAATTTTGGAGCTCTAATGCATATTTCGGAAGGGGTCCTGAGCCCCCCGGTATTGCTGGCGGGGGCCGGATTGGCAGTGTTGGGGACGGCCACCGGCCTCAAAAAAATGGATTATGAGAGCATTCCCCGGGTGGCCATCCTGTCTTCGGCCTTCTTTGTGGCTTCGCTGATCCATGTTCCCGTGGGGCCTTCCAGCGTCCATCTGGTGCTAAATGGCCTTTTAGGTCTGTTGCTTGGTTGGGCAGCGATACCGGCGATATTAGTTGCCCTCTTTTTGCAGGCCCTGCTGTTCCAGTTCGGGGGCCTAACGGTTCTGGGAGTTAACACCGTGATCATGGCCTTGCCGGCACTGATGAGCTATTATCTCTGTCGCCCTTTGGTGCGTCGGAAAGGGGTTGTAGCCCTTGTCGGGGCTTTTACGGCTGGGGCTTCGGCGGTATTGTTAGGCGCGCTGTTGGTGGGCGTGGCCCTGGTGACTACCGGCCAGGCATTCCTAAAGGCAGCTCAGTTGGTAGTCCTGGCCCATATTCCGATCATGATTATCGAAGGCCTGGTCACGGTCTTTATATTTGTCTTTTTACAAAAAGTAAAGCCGGAGGTCCTTAAGGGAATCTATGCATAAAGATCTAGTACTCAGGGGTTCCCCGATAATAATGTCCCGGGTGCTGGCCGGACTGACATTTCTTTTTTTTCTGTTCAACGCCACCCCTGGTTGGAGCCATCGGGTCCTCATCTATGCCTGGCCGGAAGGCAATACCATTCATACGGAAAGCAAGTTTGTGCCTGGCGGGGCCGTGCGTAACGGAGAGGTGAAGGTATTGGACAATAAAACCGATCAGCTTCTGGTAACCGGTAAAACCGATGCTCAGGGAAAATTTTCCTTCGCGATCCCGCCTCAGGCTTTGGCTCAAAAAATGGATTTGCGGATCGTGCTCGAGGCTGCCATGGGACATAAGGCCGAATGGCTGCTGAAAGCGCAAAACTACCTGCCCGGGACCGGGGATTCCAAGCCATCAGCGGCTCCCGCGGGGCCCTCGACCGATTCCCAAGTTGCGGCGCCTTCTGGGTCCTCCCCGGCACCCCTGGACCGGCAAACCCTGGAACAGATAGTGGATCAGGCCCTGGATCGGAAACTGGCCCCGATCATGGAGATGCTTGCCCAATCCCAGACTCATAAACCCTCTTTACCCGAGATTATTGGCGGCATCGGCTATATCTTGGGGATTTGGGGCGTCGCCGCCTACTTTAAAAGCAAAAGGAATAAAGTCAGTTGACTACCATCAAAGAAGATTTCTCTGAGGGAACTTCGGTAATCCACCGGTTGGATCCCCGGGTCAAGCTGGTAGTCGCCGGGCTTTTTTCTGCGGTAGTGGCTATGGCGCGCAGCCCGGTTGCGGTGTGGCTGTCACTTTTGCTGGCAGTCCTCTGGCTGGGCCTGGCCCATTTAAATCTGAAAAAAGTCGGGACCCGGTTGTTAATGGTAAACGGGTTCATCTTTTTCCTCTGGCTCATTTTACCCTTTACTTTTCCTGGCCAACCTGCCTTTATGGTAGGGCCTTTGACCGCCAGCCGTCAGGGATTAGAGCTGGCCGGCCTGCTTACCTTAAAATCGAATACCATTCTCCTGGCCCTGATTTCCTTGGTGACCACCATCTCTATCCCCACCCTGGGCCAGGCTCTGCATCACCTGCGCCTGCCCCATAAGCTCTGTTATCTGATGTTATTTACCTACCGCTACCTTTATGTGTTTGAGCAGGAATATCACCGTCTCCGGCAGGCCATCAAAGTCCGCGGCTTTCGGCCCCGCACCAATCTGCATACCTATCGGACCTATGCCTATCTGGTGGCCATGTTGCTGGTGCGCAGTCATGACCGGGCGGAACGGGTCTTCCAAGCCATGCGCTGTCGGGGTTTCAAAGGTAAATTTTACAGTCTTCACCAGTTTTCCTGGCACCGGCGTGATCTGGTTTTTCTGGTGAGCATGCTGCCCTGTATCATGACTTTGCTGTGGTTAGATTATTGTTTTCCGAGGTAGTCATGCGCCTGCCGCTGATCGAACTGCAAAATATCTCTTTTGCCTACCCCGGGCACCGGGAAGTCCTCCAGAATTGCAACTTTCAGCTCTTCCCGGGAGAACGGTTGGGCCTGGTCGGCGCCAATGGCAGCGGTAAGACCACTCTGCTGCATATTATCATGGGTCTGTTGCCTCCCCAGGAGGGCAAGGTGCTGATCTTCGGCCAGGAAGTTCGGCAGGAAAAGGACTTTGCTCGGGTCCGAAAAAATATTGGTCTGGTTTTTCAAAACGCCGACGACCAATTATTCTGTCCCACGGTCCTGGAAGACGTTGCCTTCGGCCCTCTGAATCAGGGTAAATCCCCCCAGGAAGCGATCCAAATCGCCTTGGCGACCTTGGACCAGCTGCACTTAAGCGGGTTTGAAAATCGAGTTACTTATAAGCTTTCCGGAGGAGAAAAGAAGTTGGTTTCGCTGGCCACGGTATTGGCCATGCGGCCCCAGGTGCTGTTGCTCGACGAACCCTCGAATGGCCTGGATGAAAGGACCAAAAATTGGATCGTTCATGTCCTGAGCGAGTTGGAGATGTCTTACGTGATAGTCTCGCACGACTCAGATTTTCTCCAGCGGACCACTGAGAAGCTTTATACTATGGCTCAGGGCCGGATATTGGCGGAGGGCGAAAGCCTCCCGACCGAAACCGGTCCGCCGGAAGAATTCCAACAGGGGCATACCCATGGGGGAGAAAAATCTATTGGTGGTAAAAGGCTCGCCAAGATCTAGTTTCAAGGCGAGCAGCTCGGCTTTTACTATTTTTTGGAAAATCCCTTTTTAGGACTTTATCGGGAGGTTAAAAATGCTTAAGCTTAGTAGTGTGCTCTTGGTCGTGGGTTTAGTTCTGGGGTGGACAATAATTTGCCAGGCCCATTTCGGCGTGGTGTTGCCGTCGCCAGCCTTGGTGGTCCAGGGAGACGGCCAAACCGTGAAAGTGCAACTCGGCTTTTGCCATCCCTTTGAACAAGAAGGCATGAATCTGGCCCGTCCGCAGGTTTTTGGAGTCATGATTGAGGGCAAAAAGACGGATTTGCTGAAGAGCCTGAAAGAGACCAAGATTTTTGATCACCAGGCCTGGAAAGCGTCCTACGCCCTCAAGAAGCCTGGAGTTTACACCTTTTATATGGAGCCCCAGCCGTACTGGGAACCGGCCGAGGACAAATATATCATCCACTACACCAAGGCCTATGTCGCCGCCTTTGGGGAAGAAGAGGGCTGGGACCAGGAAGTGGGCCTGAAAACCGAGATTCTCCCGCTGACCCGGCCTTTTGGCCTTTATGCCGGCAATGTCTTTCGGGGCCTAGTGAAGCTCAATGGCCAGCCTAGGCCCAATACAGAAGTGGAAATCACTTATTGGAATGCTGGCGGCCAAGCCGTGGCCCCCAATGAGTATTTCCCTATCCAGGTAGTTAAAACAGATCAAAATGGAGTTTTTTCCTTTGCCGCGCCTCATCCCGGATGGTGGGGTTTTGCCGCTTTGAGCACTGAAAAGCAAGCCATTAAGAATAAAAAGGGCCAGAAGAAAGATGCTGAACTAGGGGCCGTGCTTTGGGTCCAGTTCTCCGCGTGGCAAACCAAATAGGCCAGTGGATCTTACCCAGGGTATTAACCTGGGTCTGACCATTAATGGGGACTCCTGGCCCATTGGTAAAACCCGGCAACAAAAATTTTATCAGCTCTTTTTCCTGAGCTGGTCCGCCACCGATTGGATGGCGGCCTTAATTTTTTCCGGATCCCCCAGGTAATAATGGCGGATAGGCGTCAGGTCGTCATTGAGTTCATAGACCAACGGGATGCCGGTGGGGATGTTCAGCCCCACAATCTCCTGGTCTGAGACCTGGTCAAGATATTTCACTAGGGCCCGGAGGCTGTTGCCATGGGCGGCGATGATCACCCGTTGGCCGCTCTGGACGGCTGGGGCGATAATTTCGTGCCAGTAAGGGAGAAACCTGGCTACTACATCTTTCAGGCACTCAGTCAGGGGCAGCTCCTGGGGCGGGACGTTGGCATAGCGCGGGTCTTTACCAGGATAATAAGGATCCTCGGGAGTGAGAGGCGGCGGGGGGATGTCATAGCTGCGCCGCCAGATTTTCACCTGCTCCAGACCGTGCTGTTCGACAGTCTCGGTCTTGTTCAATCCTTGCAAGGCCCCGTAATGTCGTTCATTCAAACGCCAGCTATGGTGTATCGGAATCCACATCAGGTCCATCTCCTCCAGGGCCAGCCAGAGGGTCTTGATGGCCCGTTTGAGGACAGAGGTATAAGCAACATCGAAGACAAAACCTTCCTTAGCCAGAACCTGGCCAGACTCGACCGCCTCGGCCATACCCTTTTCGGAGAGCCCGACGTCGATCCAGCCGGTAAACCGATTTTCCTTATTCCAGAGACTTTCGCCATGGCGGAGCAGGACGAGCTTCTTCATGAGAATATTCCGTTTCTGATCGTTAAAAGTTTATAAATTTTGGGGGGCGAGGCCACCTGACGCAATCAACTTTATTATTACTCCGAGCATTTAACAGGTTAATTTGAGGGGAGGGCCGGGTGACCGCCGGCCTCCCGCCCTCCCCGCAAGCTCCCCTCCCCACTCCCCTTAAGGGGTTGGGGATAGCCGTTTTTTTCTAACTTCAAGTCATTTAGTTTATGACCTGAGTAATAATTGACATAAATCTACCAATATCGTCAAGGTTTAAAGTCCGCTGGAAAAGATGTCCGACCTAATCAATTATAGAAAATTATTATTTTTTTTGATAGATTAGACAAAATTCTTTAAAGGTCCTCGTCTTTGGCCGTTCAGCTCTTCATCCCCTGTTATATTGATCAGGGCGCTCCAGCCGTTGTCCAGGCCCTTACCCACTCCCTGGATGCCTTAGGAGTCGGCTGGGAGTATCCCATGGACCAAACTTGCTGCGGCCAGTTTGCTTTTAATGCCGGGGAATGGCCGGCGGCGCGCAAATTAATGCGCCATTTTCTCCGGGTCTTTGGAGCAGCAGAAACGATTCTCTGTCCCAGCGCTTCTTGTGTGCTGACCGTGCGGCAGCATTATCAGCAACTGGTCACGGGCTATCATGAGTCGGAACGCCTGGCCCAGGTGCAATATCACTTATGGGAATGGAGCGAATGGCTGATCCAGCAGTTGCCCTTACCTTGGTCCCTAAATTTTTCCGGAACTCTGCTGTTCCACCACTCCTGCGCGGCTCGCCAATTAGGTGTGACAGATTACCTGTCTACCCTGCTTAGCCAGGTAAGCGGTCTGACTCTGCGGGAAGTGTCCCCCTATTACTCCTGCTGTGGTTTTGGCGGTCTTTTTTCGGTAAAATGCCCTGAACTTTCTATAGCTATCGGAGAAACCTATTTACAGGCAGTGTTGGACACGGGAGTGGATGGTTTGGTATCCCATGATCTGAGCTGTCTGATGCATTTGGAAGGAATTATTCGGGCGCGCCGGTTTCCTCTAAAATTATATCACCTGGCCGAAATCCTGGCACCGGGAAACCGATCGGAACAGAGATGAGTTCTGCCGATCTTTCCGGGGCGTCACCCCGGTTTGGTTAGAAACCGAAACGACCTCTTGACCTATCTATTCGTTTCAGGCGTATAAGGCCGTTTCGGTCGATTGAGTCTGTTAGTTGGGATCATAAGATTGGTCACCTTTTTTCATTTGCCCTTAAGATCCCAAAGATGTCAGAAGCATGGTGGCATGCCTCTGCTTTTTCGGCCTGGCTGATTCTCGATTTATCAATTACCCTTAGTCTCGTCTGAGAATTGATCAAGCCGCAGCCGGACTCCCAAAGTGGTCAGGTGTTCTTCATCGATCAATCTTTTGATCGTATTTACCTTTTCCACATCCGACAGGCTATACTCCCGCCGATTGGATTCGGTCCGTTTAGGTTTTAAGAATTCCTCAAAGGTCTTTTCCCAATACCGCAGGGTAGATTTCCTAACCCCGGTTAATTTAGAAACCTGATCTATGTTCAGCTTAATTTTGGAATCAAAATCTATTGTTGGCATAACTTTTTCCTCCTTTGGGCTCGGCCTCTGATGATCTCAACCCCCAATTACTGCACGGCCAGAGATGGTGTGAATTAGGATTGACCACCTTGACCACCACCGAATTAACCGGGAGCTCTGATGATAGCCCTGGAACGGAGCAGGACAACCGGCCATAAGTCAAACTTAGGTTCCCAGGCCGCATTCATGCCCATAAGATGGCGGTTAATTAGCAATGACATGATCTTCACCTCCTTGTTGGACTTATTAACCTCCATGTCGGATTCATGATACCTTTGTTCTTATTATCGAACATTTTATTTAAGAACTTTAAACATTTTATAAAAAACGGGCAAAATTTCCGAAAAATTATACTTTATGTAAAGATAATTATACAACAAAAATTTAATTTTTTATCAAAAACGATTTATAACAATTTAATTATTTAAATATTTTAAAATACTTAAACATAATGGCAGCAAAGATCCGGTCTGAGGTGCTTCCCGAAGGTGATCCTGTTATGATAAAAGTTCTCAGTAGCTCTGGACTTGCCCCTTTTCCTGAGGCTTAGCCAAGGAATCCGTTGCAGAAAAGGCTGGACCTAAACTGTCTCACCGGACTGGACAGAGACAAGGAAGGTGGGGGGTGGTAGGGTTCTATCCCACAGGTTGCGGTTGCAGCGGGCTGAAACCGATCGGATTACTACCCTCTGGTTGAGGTCAGGCTATTTTCACCTGACAGAATCCTACTATGTGGGGTCGATTCCGGGAGATCGGCGGGACGTGAAAGCGGGCCGCGGCCCGGCAGGAGTAATCCCACTCGGCTTCGGTGGGCAAACGGTGAGTTGCTTCCGCTAAGGCCTGAAATTTCTTAATAAACTCCTGGCAGACCTGCCAGCTCACGCCTATCACCGGTAAATCCGCGCCAGGGAGTTAACCACCCTTCAATAACCGGCGGCGGAGATAATTCCTTGGCGGCTGCAGTTGTCTTAGCCGCGGCGATTTCCCCGGAGACGTAGCTTGAACTGAGCCGGGGTCTCCTGGAGATCCGATGGCGGTTTGGGTTTGGTTGCGAGTATAACTGAAATGGAATTTTCACGGACAGCCCGGTATTAATCGAGGTTGAAAAATTAAAAACCTTGTTGTCAGGGTCAGATCATCGGGAGGTAGTAGTGCATTTACCGTGTTCCATTAGATATAGACAAATTATAGCAGATTCTCTCTGGCCCGCCAGTATGCGATTAGGCAAGTTCCAAAAAATTAAGCCCTTAGGAGATAAACTACCTTGGCCGGCAGGCGAGATTTCCCTTACTAATGGATATTGAAAGATCATTATTAATCTGATAGATATTAAGATCTATTTATAAACTAGCAAGAATTCACCCGTCAGCTTTTGGGGAGGAATAAAACCGGGAAGGGAGATTTGCATGGCTGGCAAACTGGATAATTTCCGTGACTTAGCCCTGATTGGCCACAGTGGCTCGGGTAAGACTTCATTGGCCGAGGCCCTGTTGTTTATGGCTGGGGCCACCACCCGGCTGGGAAAAGTAGATGATGGCAGTTCCATCCTGGACTATGAGCCCGAAGAGATTAAACGTCAAATTTCCATTTCTTCGGCCAGTCACCATTACGAGTACAAGAAACATTCGGTTTACCTGATCGATACCCCTGGAGACGATAACTTTCTATCTGATACTCAGGCGGCGCTACAAGTCGTTGACGGGGCCTTGGTGATTGTCGATGCCGTTGATGGTGTCAAGGTAGGTACGGAAAAAGTCTGGAATTTTGCCAACCAGCACCATTTACCCCGATTAATCTTTATCAACAAGATGGACCGGGAATTGGCCGATTATCGCCGGGTGCTGGCAGATATCAAGGACATTTTGCAGGCCCAGCCCGTGCCGATTCAGCTCCCCATCGGTCAAGAAGCCGATTTTAGAGGGGTGGTGGATCTGATCGGACTCAAAGCCTATACCTTTAAGAGCGATGGCAGCGGGAAGCTGGACGAAGGGGAGATTCCGCCCGAGATGGCCGACGAAGTCGAGAGCCAGCGCCTGGACTTGCTCAACTTCGCTGCCGAAAGCGATGACGCCCTGATCGAAAAATTCCTGGAAGAAGAGCAGCTCAGCCCTGAAGAAATCTTTCAGGGCCTGAGGGCCGGAACTCTAACGGGTAATATTGTGCCGGTGCTTTTTGGCGCGGCGTTGAAGAATCAGGGCACCCGCCTGTTAATGGATGCGGTGAATTTATTTCTGCCCTCTCCGTCCGACCGCGGGGCAATAACCGGGCAGAACCCCAAAACCAAAGCCGAAATCAACCTAGCACCAGATGCCGACGGCCCCCTGGCTGCCTATGTTTTTAAGACCATAGCCGATCCTTATGCCGGCCGCTTATCAATTTTTCGGATCTACTCCGGCACCATGAAACCTGATTCGACGGTGTGGAATGCCAATAAAGAGGTTAGCGAACGTCTGGGCCAGCTTTTTCAATTGGAAGGCAAAGGTCAGAAGCCGGTGGAGAGCGCAGGGCCAGGATGCATTGCTGCCGTCGCCAAACTCAAAGAAACAGTTACCGGCGATACGCTTTGTGAAGAGAGCCAGCCGATTATCCTTCCGGCTTTTCAACTGCCCAAACCCGTGATCACCTTTGCGGTGGAACCTAAGAGCCGGGGCGATGAGGAAAAAGTTTTCTCCTCCATTGCCCGTCTGTTAGAGGAGGATCCCTCCCTGAAAGTCACTCGAAATCCAGAGACCAAAGAGATCCTGTTGTCAGGCATGGGTCAGGTCCATATCGAAGCTACGGTTGAAAAAATGAAACGCAAATTCGGGGTGGAGGTCAACCTCAAAACTCCCAAGGTGCCTTATCGAGAGACCATCAAAGGGACTACCAAGGTTCAGGGCAAATACAAACGACAATCCGGCGGCCGGGGACAATACGGAGATACCTGGTTGGAACTGCAACCCCTGCCTCGGGGCGGCGGATTTGAATTCGTGGATAAAATCGTCGGCGGGGTCATCCCCAAACAGTATATTCCAGCCGTAGAAAAAGGCATTGTTGAGGCCATGGCGGAGGGGGTGCTGGCCGGCTACCCGGTAGTTGATCTTAAGGTTACCCTCTATGATGGGTCCTTCCACGAAGTTGACTCCTCGGACATGGCTTTCAAGATCGCCGGCTCAATGGGTTTTAAAAAAGGAGTGGAAGCCGCCCATCCCATACTACTGGAACCGATCATGAAGATGACCATCACCGTCCCGGAGGAATACCTGGGTGATATTCTGGGGGATCTCAATGCTCGCCGAGGTCGGGTGCTGGGCATGGATAGCGAGGGCAACCTGCAGATCATCACTGCCCAGGTGCCGATGGCTGAGGTCCAGTTTTATGCCCTTGATCTTACTTCCAAAACTGGCGGACGGGGAACCTTTGAAATGGAATTTTCCCACTATGAAGAGATGCCCCAACCCCTGGCTGAAAAGGTGATCGCTGCGGCCAAAGCCGAAGCATCATAAAATTAAATCTACACTTATCAATGCCGTCAAACTGATGGATGAGCCATACCCCCGGATTGTGGCCGTTTCCCGCAGCCGCAGCAGAGGAGTTCAGAAAGAAAACCTTCCCCAGGCCCACCTGATCGCCGGCTATGGCTTGGAAGGGGATGCCCATGCCGGTGACTGGCCTCGACAGATCAGTCTTTTGGGTCAGGAGAGTATCGCTCGGCTCCGACAGCAAGGTCTGGATGTCGGCCCCGGGGATTTTGCCGAAAATCTTACCACCGCGGGGCTGGAGCTCACCTCCCTGCCGCTCGGTACCCGGCTGCGTATCGGCTCCCAGGTCGAACTGGAGGTTACCCAGATCGGCAAGGAAGACCACCCGGATTCTCCCATCCGAAAAATGGTAGGAGCATCCCTGATCCCCGATGAGGGGATCTTTGCCCGGGTAATAGTCGGGGGTGAAGTGCATCCCGGCGACTCTATCGAGGTAGTAGATGTTTCGGGTCGGAATCCTGACCGTTAGCGACAAAGGGGCCCAAGGGGTACGGCAGGACCTAAGCGCTGCGGAAATAAGACAACAGCTGCCGGCTACCCGTTATCGGGTAGAAGCCTATGCCCTAGTGCCCGATGAACTGGAGGCCATCGTCGTCCGGCTGGTAGAATGGAGCGATCAGCAGCATTTGGATCTGATCCTGACTACGGGCGGGACCGGGGTAAGCCCCCGGGATCTGACCCCGGAAGCGACCCAGGCGGTGGTTGACCGGTCGGTGCCGGGTTTGGCCGAGGCGATGCGGGCCGCCAGCCTGGACTTCACCCCCCATGCCATGCTCTCCCGGGCCCAAGCCGGGATACGCGGCCAGACCCTGATCATCAATCTGCCCGGCAGCCCCCGCGCGGTGCGGGAAAATCTGGCCGTGGTGTTGCCGGCCTTGCCGCATGCTTTGGAAAAGATTCAAGGCAGGGCCGCCGAATGCGGCAGTCCTTGAAATTTAGTACTTTTGCTTGCCGATTTTGATCTTGAGCAGATTGATATTGCCATGCACCAGAGGGGCGATGCTGCTTTCTCCGCCCGATAGCCTGGAGGGCTTTATGGCCATGCAGATGCCACCGATGTCGCAGATCTCATCAGGCTTTTGCAGATAGTCCCCGGCATGGGTTTCGGCCTGCAGCAGATAGGCCATGGCTTCCTTGAACTTTCCCTGCCGTTCCAGAATCACCGCCAGGTTGTTGAGGGCATAAGGGTTATCCGGGTCGCCTTTTAATACTTTTTCAAATTGATACTGGGCCACCTCAGTATTACCAGCTTTCAGTTCGTCGTACCCAAGGGACAGGGGGGTGACAATATCCTCCGTCAGCGGGCGGGGTTGGGCCATGGCCAGGGAGAAGATTGTCAAGACTAGGGCGGTCAGCCCCAGCATGGTCAATATCCGGATTCGTGGTTTACAGCTCATTAGCGTTAGCAATTTTTATCTCCTTTCAATCAGTTATCTGCGAAAACCGCTGTTACCTATTTTAACCATAAGAGTTTTTACTTATCAATGTCAATAAAACATTAAAATTGCAAGTAAGATTAAGCACTCGCACTCTAAAGCGGGTTGTTCCCTTAATACCTGTCTTGATTGTCGAAACAGGGGGGATAAGGGTAACTTGCCATGGGTAAGCAGCGAAAAAATGTAACCCGAGGTTATCACCCTTAGTTTGTTACTTGACATTATAAAAAATAACCTTTATTGTTTAACCGTGGGACGGGGCGGCTTTTTCCCAAGCTCTGAATAAGGAGGGAGAAAATGCGAAATATGCGTAAATGGGTGGGATTTTCAGTACTTGCAATTTTGGGAGCAATTTGCCTGTGTATGGCCCTGGCGGCACCCAGCATGGCGCAACCACGGCCGATGGCAGAGGATATTTTTACCCCCTTGATCAAAGGCTACGATTTCATGAAGGAAGGCAAATATGATGCTGCCCAGGAGCAATTCGAGAAGGTGATTAAAGCCGACGTCAACAATCCTTTTGCTAACAATAACTTGGCGGTAATCATGGAGCGTCAGGGCAAAATGCAGGAAGCCCTGTCATATCTGAAACAGGGGGCCACCCACGCTAAGGATTATTACGAGCAGCTTCAGCAGATCTGCTTCCCCGGCGGTCTTTGCTATGCGGTCCGGCCGGTGAAAAAGTTGGGCAAAGAGAGTGCCATCGCCCCGATCATTGCAGAAAACATTCAAAGACTGGAAGCCAAGATGGGTCCCAAGCCCAAAGACATCCCGGCCAAGATTCCTCCCATGGAAAAGAAGAGCAAATAATCCAAGGGAGAATATTGAGTTAAGCTAAACATTCGCTGGGCCTAAAACTATTAATCATCACCGCCCCGTAAAATTTTGAACCGAGCATCAGGCAACCAAACATTAATTCAAGATAAATAATTTTTTCTTGGCTAATGCGGGTAAGCTAAAGCTTATCCGCTTTAGCTTTTTAAACGACAATCAAATCTTTATACCAAACATTTATGCAGCTCTAGCCTATAGGTCAATGATATAAAAACCATTACCCAGTGTCATGTTCCGGAAATACCTTTATACAAAATATCTGCAACATAATACTTAGGATTAAGCAAAGCGCGATTTAGTCCATTAATTTCCAGCAGCCGTTGCAGGGAGAGTATGGAAATGCCGCTTTTCTGGCGCCCCCTCAGCCAGATCATCCCGAACCATTTTTAAGAGGGATCCTGGTCTGTGGAACACCGTTGATAGTAAATCAGCATTCTGCCAAGCCAGGACTTGCTCGTCAAACTAAATTTCCCCCTGGCACTACTTGGATTAAGGTTGCCTGGCTGCCAGTTTTTACTGGTGCCAGAGATCAGGATTTTATCGCGGTCCGTCTAACCGGCGGCCGACGCCCACCGAGGCGGGACTCTCTTGCCCAGGGGAAGGCGTGCTCCAGTACAACTTGGGTGCCAGAATAAGTTCAGGCGTGACCCAAGGCAACTGGAGCAGGAGGGTAAAAAAGGGCGACCATCTCTGATCGCCCTTTAAAACGTTTACGGAAGAACTGCGGCTGGATTTTATTCGTTGTATCCGCAACCGACAATCAGTCCGCTTTTGGTTTTCCGGGAATAGGTGCATTTGTTGGCGCCGCCCCATTCATACCTCACATAGGTGCCCTCCGGCGTTCCCTTGGCAACTTCCTCGTAGACCGGTCCAGCTTTTTCCTTCAGAGACTCTCCCACCAGGGTGGGGTGCACCAGCAGCTTGCCATCCGCTTCCATAATAAACACATAGGGATCTTTTTGGGCGGCATCGGCAAAATCTTCAGGTTTTTTCCCGGCATCCAGGGCCGCGACAATTTCATCTACCTGTTTTTTGACCACCTCTTTCATAAGACCTCCTTGTAATTGTTAAAACCGGTTAGAAAGTTTGGTTACCTTGCCTTACCTTAAGTCCGAGATTAGGCGGCCATTTGGGCCATTGGGGTTAAAAAAGTTGACACCTGCCACCGCGGGTTAGATTTTGAAAAAGTTCCTCCTCTTAAAAAATATTTTATATAAGTTAAAGAATATATCATAATTTTTCGCGGGTCAAAATGTTTTGGAGGGGTCACGGTTATTCATTAAACATATTGGCATTTCTGACCGATTGTGATATAGAATAACTAACCTAAGAAAGGGTTGGTGCATATTCAGGACTGAAGATGCCGTTCACCACCAACCAAGGAGGTGGTAAACTCCTGATTGGAAAGAGCGAGGATGAGGTTGCGCCTGAATCTGGTTTACCTGAGCGATGTTATCATTCCGCAGTAATCTGTCCCCGGTAGAAATAAAGGTTTTTTTAAAAACCATAGCTGACTACACGGATGATTTGCTCATCCTTTACTGTAATAAAAACTCGATCCCCTGCCCGAAATGCGGCCAGCCGCAGTTATGTCGCAGCGGCGCGGTCAGCTTATACAGCAGCAGTTTTGATAAGGTTACCCACGTTATTGTTGCCTGTTTGCATTGCGGGTATAAAAATATTTCAGTGGAATTAACCTGCGAAAGATTATAGGTTCCCCGCCCTCAGCTCCCTCTCTTTAGGGCTATGATAATATTACAGTTGTTGATAAATTTGCCGAACCTCTGTATAGTGGGACTATATGGATAAAGGAGGAACAGAGATGAGGAGCAGTATTCCTGGTTGGCGCTGGTTGCTGGGGCGAGCCGGGCTTTTGGCTCTGATGCTGGTGCTGTTACCAGCCCTGGCCTATGCCCAGACCCTTAAGGTGGTCAAGAACCAGGACTGTCTACGGGAGCAGGCTCAGTTCTTCGCCCGGCCAGTGGCGTCGGTAAAGCAGGGAGATCAGCTTAAGCAATTGGGTATTCAGGGGGACTGGTATCAGGTGGAGTTTAAGGGTAAACAGGGCTGGATTCACCAGAGCGCGGTCAGCACGCGCAGCGTGCGTTTTTCGACTTTTCTGGGTATGGGCCGGGCTCAGGCGGCCAGCGCCGAGGAAGTGGCCCTGGCTGGCAAGGGCTTCACCCCGGAGGTGGAGGCCGGTTACCGGGGAAAACATCCTGATATGAATTATGCTGCGGTCGACCGGGTGGAGAGTTTCCAGGTGCCGGACCAGGAATTTCAGAGGTTTCTGAAGGACGGAGGACTACGGCCATGACTCGACAACTAGCGGGCATCTTAGTCTTGTTGCTGGCCCTGGGTCTGGTCCTGTCCTGTGCCGAAGTAGTCAAGGTAGGCACCTCGATCGGCCAGGCCAGCGGTTATCTGAGCAGCACCGAGAAGGATTCGATTGATAAGGTGGCCGAAAAGACCGAAAAGGCAGCCCGCCCCATCACGGAATCCGAAGAATATTATATCGGTCGGGCCGTGGCCGCCCGGTTTTTGGGAAAATATCGGTTAAGGGATGACCCCCAGGCTACCTTGTATATCAATGAAATCGGGCAGACGGTAGCCCTGGCCTCGGATCGGCCCCAGACCTTCGGGGGCTACCATTTCGCCATTCTGGACACCGATGATATCAACGCCTTTGCCTGTCCGGGCGGGATTATTCTGGTGACCCGGGGCATGCTGAAGAAGGCCCAAAGTGAGGATGAAGTAGCGGCTATTCTGGCTCACGAAGTCGGCCACATCAATCATAAAGACGGCATTGCCTCGATCAGTCAGGCCCGCTGGGGCGAAGTTTTGGCTGCGGCCGGTACTGGCGCGGCGCAATCCTTTGCCGGGGTGAAGCTGGGCAGTCTGGTGTCCTTATTTGAAGATGCCGTCAACGATGTCTTCAAAACCCTGGTAGTAAAGGGCTACAGCCGGGTGCAGGAATCCAAAGCCGACCTAGCCGCCTTGAAATATACCCGGAGGGCTGGTTATAATCCCAGTGCTTTGGAGGCTTTTCTGGCCAGACTGGAGAAAACCGGCGCCAGCGGCGGATTCCGGACAACCCATCCAGGGATGGCCGAGCGACTCAAGAATGTTAAGGCGGAGCTGGCCAAATCAGGTCCGATGCCGGTGACCGCCGCCCAAAAGAAGCGTACCGCCAGATTTAAGTCCATTAAACTTTAGGGATACCGGCGTCCGGTCAGCGTTGAGCGGACGCCAGGCCAGAGGAAAAGGGAACTTTTAGTTAGAGGTGACCTCTCAGCATAAAGAACAGAAGCCGGAAGTCAAGAATTCTTCGGGTGACGCTGCCGGCCCGGAACTGCCGCCTTCGGGACCAAGCCTCAGGGCCTTCCCCACTCAATTTGCCAGGATCTTTTTTGGCGCCTTGACCCTACTGATCCTGTATTTCTCCTATCTGATCGTCAAGCCTTATCTTATCGAGATCTTCCTGGCCCTGGTGCTGTTTTTTACTACCAAGCCCATATATCTGGCCCTCAACCGACTTTTCCGAGGATGGCGCATGCTTAGTTCGGCAATCACCTGCCTGTTGCTGACTATCCTGATTATTTTACCCTTGCTCACCCTGACCGGAATCGTTGCCGGTCAGGCCTTGGAACTGTACAGCACGGTCAGTAAGGGCCTGCAGAGCGGCTATCTCTGGCAACAGCTCAGCGACAAGCTAGCATTTTTAGAAGAATATGTGGAGCATTTGAATCTGCCCATTCATCCTGATCAAATCAAGCCGGAAGAATTGGTCCGAGCTGCCCTGGCCAAGGCCAGCGGGTTTATCTACACCAACACGGTGGGACTGGTCAAAGGTTTTACCTCATTTTTCTTTAGCCTGACGATTATCATCTTCGTCACCTTCTTTTTATTTTTGGATGGCGATGTCTTTATTGAAGAAATCAAAAAATTATCCCCGCTCGATGCCGCCCACAATGAGGAAATTTTCGGAGACATCGAGGCTACCATTAAGGCTACCCTTAAAGGCACAGTGATTGTCGCCTTTATTCAGGGATTTTTAGGGGGATTCGGATTTTGGCTATTTGGGGTGCCCCAGTCCGCCTTCTGGGGAACGATAATGGTTCCGGCTTCAGTGATTCCGGTGGTGGGAACCGCGCTGATTTGGGTTCCGGCAAGTTTATATCTCTTTTTTTTGGGCCATCATAGCTCGGCTATAGGGCTAACGCTCTGGAGTGCTATTGTCATCGGCTCGGTCGACAATCTGGTTAGACCTTATTTTTCCAAGGGGGCTCGCCCCATCCCGACCGTACTTATTTTATTCAGCATCATGGGGGGGATCAGTTATTTCGGGATAGTGGGGTTTATCCTGGGGCCGCTGATTCTGTCCTTCCTGCTGTCGCTGTTGAGTATCTATCAGATTACCATCCTGAAGGTACCGCGGCAGTTAACCGAACCGCCTCCTCCAGCGCCGGAAGATTCCTCGCCCTCCGAAGCTTCAAAAGCAACCGAAAACCAGACCCCGGAATCCGAACTTTAGGCCCGAGCCAGCTAAAGCTTATACTGTTTTGGGTT
Source organism: Deltaproteobacteria bacterium (assembly GCA_019309545.1). Taxonomy (NCBI): domain Bacteria; kingdom Pseudomonadati; phylum Myxococcota; class Myxococcia; species Deltaproteobacteria bacterium. The sequence continues at coordinate 16,782 of JAFDGA010000004.1, read as the reverse complement.
CCCGGTTTCCTGTAAGATATTGTATCGGCCTGGGTCAAGACCGTGGAGGCGCCGGGGTTCCTGGACCTGGCCTTGCAGTATTTTTATCGCACCGTGGCTTTCCTGGCGGAGGTGCGGGAAGACCTGAAAAGCCAGCTCTTTCGCCGGGATCTGAACCTGTTCAACCAGACCCTGGACGGCAAGTTCGTCCTGGCTGCCAACACTACCTTCTAATAGAAAGTCGAGACGACTCACTCCGGAGGCCACCCTCGGCCTTTCGGAGTCAATGCTAACCACCGATTGTAATTTAATTTTGAAATTAATTTTTGCCCTGCCCTCTGCCACGCTAGTCCACCCCCCGTATATAGGTCAGGGGTCGGTGGCATTCTTTCAGTTGCTGGATGGCAGATAGCGGCGAGCGCCGATAAAAGATCGGCGCCAGGTCTCATGATTCAAGTTACTGATACAAACCCCACGGCTGGAAGAAGCGTGGATGAAGCGCCCGCCGCCGATGTAAATGCCGCTATGACAGGGACGGGACTTTTTCCGGGAAAAGAGGTCGGTAATGATGCTGGCCGAAAAATAGGAAGGCTGTTGCTGGCAATATTGATTGAAAAAGACCACGTCACCGTAACGCAAATCGTCGGTATCGACCTTTTCTCCGTTTTTGTACTGGTCCTTGGCCGTGCGGGGCACCCTGATGCCGGCCTGCTGATAGACTCCCATGACCAGCCCGGAACAATCGACTCCGGAGGGACTTGAGCCGCCATAACGATACGGGGCTCCCAGATAAGACCGGATGGCCTTTTTAATAGCCCTCTCAGAAGCCTTCCTTTTAACCGCGGGAGCCTGAACCCGCTTGCCGCCGCATCCGCCCAGCCCCAGGATCAGAACCAGGAGGATTACTCCCAGCCTCCGGTTCTTAAGACACCGGCCTCCCGGGGGGGACCTCCTTGTCAGTGGTGAGAAGATAGAGTCCATCGGCGCTCTCCGCGGCCAGCACCATCCCCTGGGATTCAACTCCCATGAGCCGGGCGGGCTTGAGATTGGCGACCAGGATGACGGTCCGGCCGATCAATTCCTCGGGCCGGTAGGACCGCCCGATACCGGCCACGACCTGACGCAGTTCGCCAATATCTACTTGTAATTTGAGGAGCTTATCCGATTTAGGAATCCTCTCCGCCGCAACGATCTGGCCCACCCGCAGATCCAATCGCTGGAACACGGACAAGTCGATCTCCTCTTTAAAGGGCGGAACCTGGGCCCGAGCCGGCTGAGCCGAAGCAGCAGGAGCGGGAATGGCCTCCAAACGGGGGAATAGGGGCGGCCCCTTTTGCAAAGTTCCCCCGGGCAATAGCTGCCCCCAGTCAATCAATTCCGTTGATGGCCGACTACACCAGGCCGGTCCCAATCCCAGTTGCTCGCTCATCTTTTCGGCGCTGCCGGGCATGATCGGTCTCAGCAACACGGTCACGAACCGCAGCACCTCCAGCAGGTGGTAGAGCACCGTATCCAGCCGCGGTTGCTGGTCGGGCTGTTTGAACAATTCCCAGGGTTCGCAGGTAACGATGTAGCGGTTGGTCAGACCGATCAATTCCCACAGCCGCATCAGGGCCTTGTGAAATTCCAGTCGGGGGATCAGTTCCAGGAAATCCCTGGCTACCTGGACGGCGTGATGTTGCAGTTCCAGTTCCGAAGGCTGAGCCGCGCCGGGTTGGGGGACTATCCCCTGGCGGTATTTAAAGGCCATGGCCAGGGTGCGGGCAAACAGGTTGCCCAGATCATTGGCCAGGTCGGCGTTGATCCGCCCCACCAGGGCCTCTTCGCTGAAGTGGGCGTCCAGGCCGAAGACCATCTCGCGCAGAAAGAAATAGCGCACCTGGTCCAGACCATAGCGGTTCACCAGGTCCAGGGGTTCCACCACGTTGCCCAGGCTCTTGGACATCTTGCCCTGGCCCATCTGCCAGTAGCCGTGGACGTGGAGATGTTGGTAGGGTTCAATTCCGGCGGCCTTGAGCATGGTCGGCCAGTAGATGCCATGGGGCTTCAAAATGTCCTTGGCAATCAGATGCTGACACCCCGGCCAAAATTTCCGGTATAAGGTGTCGTCCGGATAGCCCAGGCCGCTGACGTAGTTGATCAGGGCGTCAAACCAGACGTAGGTCACATAGCGATCATCAAAAGGCAGGGGAATACCCCAGTTCAGGCGGGCCTGGGGCCGCGAAATACACAGGTCTTCCAGCGGCTCCTTTAAAAAGGCCAGTACTTCATTGCGATAGCGTTCCGGGCGGATGAAATCCGGGTGCTGATCAATATAATTGACCAGCCAGTCCTGGTATTTGCTCATGCGGAAAAAGTAATTGGCCTCCTTGATAAAGGTGGGCGCGACTTTATGATCCGGGCATTTGCCCTCCACCAGCTCCCGTTCCAGGATAAAGCGTTCGCAGCCATAACAATACAAGCCGCTGTATTCACTGAAATAGATGTCCCCGGCGTCATTGACCCGCTTAAGAATTTCCTGGACTACCCGAATATGTTCGGGGGAGGTAGTGCGCAGGAAATGGTCATAACTGAGCTGCATCTGATCCCAGGTGTGGCGAAACATGTCGCTGATCCGATCCACAAAATCCCTAACCGACAGCCCCGCGGCCTTGGCAGCCTCTACCACCTTTTCGCCGTGTTCATCGGTGCCGGTCTGGAAGCGGGTGTCATGCCCCATCAGCCGGTGAAACCGGGCCAGGGTATCGGCGACAATGGTGGTATAGGCGTGGCCGATATGGGGTTCGGCATTGACATAATAGATCGGGGTGGTGATATAAAAAGAATCTGTCATCGTTGATTTTTATCCAATTTTTTGAATACCAGATACCGAATAATTCCTACCTTAATGATATTCCCCTGGAGTCTTGAAGTTGAAAATACTGGATGGGACCTGTCCTTTCTTAAATGCTCATATCTCCCCGGAAAGTCGGGTCCGGGGTTGGATGGTGGCGATCAATATGGTCAGATCGTCTTCGCGGACTTCATAGATAATGCGCCAGTCGCCCACCCAGGAGTAGCGTTGCTCGCGGTCATGGGCCAGCGGTTTGGAAATCAACGTCGAATAGGGGTTAAAGGCCAGTGCTTCGATCCGCTCCTGCATCAGCCGCAAGGGGACCGGGTCTAACCATTCTAATTGGGAGCCGGTTTTGACCGACAGCCGGATGGTGTATTTCATAGCTGGTGGTCCCGCTTAAAATCTTCCCAGTCCAGGTAATCGCCCTGTCTGATCTGATCAAAGCCCTCCTGAAAGTCGAGCAGGTCCTCCGGGGTAAAATATTCATCCCGCGGTCCGCCCCGCTGGTAGAAGGCCTCCAGAATCTGAATAAACAGGGGGCCATCCGGACCGGCCAATACCGCCCGGAATTTTTCGATCAAAAGCTCATCATCGTGGCTGAAGGACAAAACTTTCCTCCTCAGGTTAACGCCTTAGAAGATTTCTCCGAAAACTGCTCCCCCGAGACCAAGGATTCTGACCTAGCCACTCTTTCCTGCCACCACTGGACGAACTCCGCATGAGTGCAATAGGCGGCAATCCCGGGACAGGCCTCTTTAGCCAGTGCCAGTTCCTCGGGGTCGGCCAGAATGGCCGGCAGAAAGGGCCAATCCTGGCAGATCCGCGGCTTTACCGGATGCACACGGCAGCGTCCCTCCTGGTTCAGGATGCACATGCCATCGGCCTTGGTGCGCAGGGTAAGCCCCAGAGATGAAGACTCCAGGTAATGTTGGCGGAACTCTGCCTCCGAAAGACCTAAAAATTCCGCCAACTTGCCAATTTCTGCCTTGCTTACCAAGATCCCCCCTTTTCCCCGGCAGCATTCGCCGCATTGTTGACATTGGAACACTGGCCGCGGCGGCTCACTCATCGCGGCTCCACTAAATTGCTGGAGACCGAATTTTTCATCGGGGGCTGGCCGGTGGATTCGAGCACACTGCGCCACAATGGTTCATCCAGACGCACCTGTCGACGTTTGCCTACTGCGGCCTTGATTGGGATATGGACATAGCGATCATGCCAGAGACTGACCAGCATCCCGGTTTTGCCTGCCATCCCGGCATGGACAGCGTTCTGGGCCAGATAGCCGCAATAGATGCGGTCATTATAATTGGCCGGCATACTACGAATAATATAACTGGGATCAATGAATTTCAGGTTGATCTCGATATGCCGCTGTTTAAAGTAGTCATTAATCTTATCGACCAGGAAGCTGGCGATATCTCCCGGTTTAATGTTGCCAGAGGGATCCCGCGGCAGCTCCTCTTCTTTAAAGAATTTCTGTCCCGCACCTTCAGCCACAATAATCACTGCATGACGCCGGTCAGCCAGCCTTTTTTCCAGGGCGCTTAAAAACCCTTGCTCGCCTTCGAGATCAAAATCCGTTTCAGGAATCAGCACAAAATTGACCTCGCGCAGCGCCAGGGTGGCGTTAGCGGCGATAAACCCGGAATAGCGCCCCATCAATTTTACTAAGCCGATGCCATTGGGGGCGCCTAAAGCCTCAGTGTGAGCACTGCGAATGGCTTCGGTGGCCATTTCCACCGCGGTGTCAAAGCCAAAGGAGCGGGAAACCAGGGCGATATCATTATCAATGGTCTTGGGAATGGCAATCACACAGATGCGCAACTGCCGCCGGGTAATCTCGTCGCAGATAAGATCCGCCGCTTTTAAGGTGCCGTCTCCGCCGATGGCAAACAGGATGCTGACATTAAGACGTTCCAGGGCATCGACAATTTCTCCGATGTCCTGCGGCCCTCGGGAAGAAGAGAGAACCGTACCGCCAAAGTTATGGATATTGGCCACAAACTCCGGGGTCATCTGAACTATATCATGGCCATACTTGGGGATAAAGCCCTGCAGACCGTAACGGATACCGTAAATATGCCGGACCTTATATAAATAGTGGAGCTCCAGAACCAGGGCCCGAATGACATCATTGGTGCCCGGGCATAAGCCCCCACAAGTTACAATGGCGCAATGGATCTTATTAGGGTCAAAATAAATTTTGGCCCGGGGCCCGGCCATTTCGAAGGATAAGGGCTTTTCTTCACCGCAGTAATTTTCTAGATATTCTATTGTATCATATACGAGCAGCCGGTCCTGGTCACTGATAAATTTAGGGGCAACAATATCACCGCCCTGAGAGACAACATTCATATAATTAATCGGCGAATCTACTTTGGTAACTCCGATGCTCGGAATCGAGGTATCAAAATGTTCGTACTTCATAAGCCGCTTCCTTTTGGGGTTTCAAGTTCCAAGTTTTTGGTTTAGAAATTTATACCTTAGTGAGCATTAAGCTGTTGGATCATATGAAGATTAGGAACCTTGTGCCTTCCAACTGCCCAGCTCCCAGTTCAGCATGAATAATCTGTAATCGGCATCATCCGTCAACAAAAGCCTTCTGCTGCTCAGCAAAATTCAAAACCTGGAACTCGAAACTTAAAACGAAGGTTTACCAGGTCTGAGACATCGCATCAATTTCGTCTTTTAGTTCCCGGCTCATCAGTTTCTGAATGGCCTCCAGGGGCGAATGATCCTCGTAAAGGATACGATAAACCTGCTCAACGATGGGCATGTCGATCGACAGCTTCTGAGCCAGGTGATAAGCCGCCCGGGCGGTTTTAACGCCTTCGGCCACCATCTGCATGTCTCTTAAAATGTCGTCTAACTTTTTCCCCTGCCCCAGTTGCAGGCCGACCTGATAATTGCGACTCTGGCAGCTGGTGCAGGTTAACACCAGGTCTCCCAAACCGGCTAGCCCGGCCAGGGTCATAGGGTTGGCTCCAAGGCGAACACCCAATCGGGAAATTTCGGCCAGACCCCGGGTGATCAGTGCCGCCCGAGGGTTAGCTCCCAAACCCAGGCCTTCCAGGATCCCTGCTCCTAAGGCCATGACATTTTTCAAGGCTCCCCCCAGTTCCACGCCGGTAACATCATAGCTGGCATAGACCCGCAGATTAGGAGAAGAGAACAGCTGCTGGATGCGGGTGGCAATGGGCCGCTGACGGCTGGCCACAGTGACCGCGGTGGGCTGCCGGCGGGCCACTTCAGTGGCAAAACTGGGACCGGAGAGAACCGCGTAAGCGGTCTCCGGACCCATTATCTCCCGGACCAGACCTTCCATGGTCAGCAGGGTGTCGCCTTCGATGCCTTTGGTGGCACTGACCAGAATTACGCCGGGGAGCAGATGCGGACTCAATTGGGTTAACGTGTGGCGATACACATGGGAAGGGACCGCCATAATGACTATAGGCTGATCCTGAACCGCTTCTGCCAGGTCGCCGGCAAAGCTAATACGACGGGATAGTTTTATCCCTGGTAGGAAGACCGGGTTTTCGCGGCGGTCCTGGAGGATGGCCAACAATTCTGGCTCGAACACCCACAGACAGGTCAAGACTCCTTTGCCGCCCAGGTGATGGGCCAGAGCCGTCCCCCAACTGCCGGCGCCGATCATGGCGACCGTTTTATCCTTCCAGGTCATCGGAATTATCTTCCCCTTTATCCCCTTTTTCCGCCAACCGGGCCAGGCTTACCACCCGTTCCTCGGGCTCGGTATCGATCAACTTCACTCCCTGAGTGATCCGGCCGATCACCGAGATATCCTTGGCCGCCATTCTGATGATCTTGCCCCGGTCAGTGATCAGCATGATCTCATCTTCTTCGGTGACCTGGAGAATCCTGACCACCGGACCGTTGCGCTCGGTGATGCGCAGGGCCAACAGCCCCAGACCCCCTCGTTTCTGTGGGCGATACTCTTCAGTGTGAGTCCGCTTGCCATAGCCTTTTTCGGTTACGGTCAGGATAGTCCCTTCCTCTCTGAGAATTTCCATGCCCACTACTTCATCGTTTTCGGCCACCGTCATGCCTTTGACCCCGCGGGCGGTGCGCCCCATATCCCGGACTTCTTCTTCAGAGAATCGGATGATCTTTCCCTGACGGGTTCCCAGAATTATCTCGCGGCTGCCGTCAGTATAACCCACACTTACCAACTCATCGTCCGGGTCAACCGAGAGGGCGATCAGTCCACCGGGGCGCGGCCGGCTAAAGCTCATCAGATCGGTCTTTTTAACCAGGCCTTTTTTGGTGACCATTACTAGAAAATGCTGGGGGATAAATTCCCGGATGGGCATGATGGTGGTCAGCTTTTCCTCCGGCCCGAAGTTGAGCAGATTGACAATCGCCTTACCCCGGGAACTGGGGCTGCCCACCGGAATTTCATGGACTTTCAGCCAATAGATGCGCCCCCAATTGCTGAATATCAGAAAATAGCTGTGCATGGAAGCCACATAGAGGTGAGAGACAAAATCCTCGTCCCGCATCGCCATCCCCATCCGGCCCTTGCCCCCCCGTCGCTGGCTCCGATAAATGCTCAAGGGGTTACGCTTGATATATCCCAGATGGGAAATGGTAACCACCATATCTTCGTCGGCAATCAGGTCCTCCAGGGTTATTTCGGCGGCCTCGGGAATGATCTCGGTCCGGCGATTATCTCCGTAGCGCTCCTGAATTTCAGTCAATTCCTCCTCGATCAACTGATAAACCAGACGTTCATCGGCCAGGATTTGCCGATAGCGGACAATATCGGCCAGCACCTTTTCATATTCGTCGACGATTTTCTGGCGCTCCAGGCCGGTTAACCTCTGCAAGCGCATATCCAGAATCGCCTGGGCCTGGGTCTCGGTCAATTCTAAACTAGCAATCAACTGCTCACGGGCTACCGCGGGACTAGCGGCGGCCCGGATCAGGGCGATTACCTGATCGAGGTGGTCCAGGGCTATCTTGAGTCCGGCCAGAATATGAGCCCGTTCCTCAGCTTTACGCAGTTCATAGCGCGTCCGCCGCAGGATGACCTCGCGGCGGTGCTTGAGGAACTCTCCCAACAAATCTTTGAGGGTTAGGATTTCCGGACGGTTGTTGACAATGGCGACCAGATTGATTCCAAAGGTAACTTGCATCTGGGTATGCAGAAAAAGCTGGTTCAGGATGGTCTGAGGAATCTCATCTTTTTTGAGCTGAATCACCACCCGCATACCTTCCCGGTCAGACTCATCCCTTATATCGGCGATGCCCTCGATTTTCTTGTCCTTGACCAATTCGGCAATGCGCTCAATCAGCCGGGCTTTATTAACCTGATAGGGCAGTTCCTTGATGACCAGACTTTCCCGTCCGCCCCGCTGCTCACTAAAGGTGCGGGCCCGCAGCCGGATAATCCCTTTGCCGGTGCGGTAGGCCTCAGCAATGCCACTGGCTCCGTAAATAAAGCCCCCGGAAGGAAAATCCGGTCCCGGCAGGATTTCCAGCAACTCTTCCAGACTGATGGCCGGATTGTGGATGGTGGCCAACAGCGCCGCGCAGACCTCCTCCAGGTTGTGGGGCGGGATATTGGTCGCCATGCCCACGGCAATCCCCGAGGAGCCATTGATCAACAGATTGGGGACCCGGGATGGCAGGACCAGCGGTTCGTCCAGGGAGCCGTCATAATTAGGGACAAAATCTACCGTCTCCTTGTCCAGATCCTGGAGCAATTCCTGGGCCAACCGGGTCATCCGGACCTCGGTGTAACGCATCGCCGCCGGGGCATCGCCATCGATGGAGCCAAAGTTGCCCTGACCATCGACCAGCAGATAACGCAGCGAAAAATCCTGAGCCATCCGCACAATGGCATCGTAAACCGCGGCATCGCCGTGGGGGTGATATTTACCGATCACATCACCGACGATGCGGGCCGACTTCTTGTAGGGCTTGTTATAATCATTGCCCATTTCGGCCATGGCAAACAGGATGCGGCGGTGCACCGGCTTCAAGCCGTCCCGGACATCCGGCAAGGCCCGGCCGATGATGACACTTAATGCGTATTCCAGGTAGGACTTCCGGATTTCATCTTCGATATTGACTTGTACCAGTCGTTTTTCCATATTCTGAGTTAAATATTTGTCTGTAAGCTCATTATGATATTAAACCAAAACCTATCTTAATGCTTAGAAATTAATACTTCCGTAGGCATTATTATCTCTGATTTGCCAAATAGTATACCAAAGTTGCCACTTATAAATAAATTAATAAGCTTTAATAGTCGTAACATAAACAAATCTACCATTCTTTACTTTATTGATAACCATTTCCTTAATTGGATTATTATCCGGCCCTATGGTAATAGTCCCGGAAACGGCCGGAAAATCTTTAATGGTAGTTAGAGCTTGGCGAATCTGGGGGCCGTGGGTAGATTGGGCGGTTTCAATGGCATGGTGCAGGAGAAAATAACAATCCGCGCCTAGGGCCGCAAAGGCGTCCAATTCTTTCCGGTTAGTCGACTCATAAGCCTGGATAAATTGTCGGGCCAGAGGGGTAGCCGCGGCCTCCCGGTGAAAATGGGCGGTAAAATACATGCCTTCCACGGCATTGCCGCCAATGGTCAGCAACTCCGGCACCTGGGCCCCGTCCCCGGTCAGTATGGGTATCCGTAAGCCCAAGTCTTGAACCTGTTTGGCCAAGAGGGCGTCTTCGGCATAGTAGTTGGGGGCATAGATGAGGTCAGGCCGGCTGCCTTTTAAGGCCGAAATCTGGGCGGTAAAATCCTGGTCGCCGGTTTGGATATAGGTGATGGAGACGATCTGACCGCCCAAGTTCTTGAATTCTCGCATGAAAAAGCTGGCCAGGCCGACACAGTAATCCTGGGCCTGATCAATAATTACCGCCACTCGGCGGGCCTTAAGGTTCTCCCAGGCAAACCGGGCTCCCACCCGCCCCTGGAAATTATCTACAAAACAGGCCCGGAAGGTATAGCGGCGGTTCTGGGTCACCAGGGGATTGGTGGCCGTAGGAGTAATATTGGGAACCTGGGCCCGCTCGGCGATCGGCGCCCCGGCTAAAGTGTCGCCGCTGATCACCTCACCGATGATGGCCACCACCTTTTCCTTTTCCAGCAGGCGGCTGACCGCATTGGCCGCCTCGATCTTGTCGCTTTTGGTGTCCACCAGGGCTAGGGTGATTTTGCGCCCCAAAACCGAGGGTTGCATCTGGTGGGCGATCTGGACTCCCTCCCAAACCATTTCCCCCATCGCTGCCGCAGCGCCGGTCATGGGCAGATATAACCCCAATTTAACCGGTTCGGCCCGTCCGACCGCCGCACTCAACCATAGCCCGGCCACCAGGATCAGCAAGCTCTTAAAAAACCACGCTCGCAATCAGTTTCCTCCTATTTTGCAGCCACTGAGCAGAAATTGTGGTCCCAGAAACAGGCTGATCTGTTCGCTGGATAATTTAGCATCGCCATGCATCATGCGGGTCAGGATAAACAGGAACGTGTCGTAATCCTCGACCTTGGTAAGGGCGCGGCCTTCGGCCACATCTTCCAGGGCCAGCGGGTGTAACTGCAAAAGATGGCCCAGCTCCTGTAAAAGTTCAAAGTTACCAAGCCCTTCGAGATGTACCCATAGGACACCCCCGCGCTCCGTCAGGCTCTGACAGTCAGCTACCGTGGCCTCGGAAAGCTCTTCTAGTTCGGTGGGGTCGTACCTGATAACCCTGAGCCGCGAAGGCACCACGGCCCTCTCCGGGGCCCTCACCAGGGTGCCGGGCGGGGTTCCAGGCGGCGGATAAGCTTTATAGGGCATCAATGATGTTTAGTCTTTAAAATCGGGCCATGGGACAACCGGCTTTGACTCATCATAAATTCCAGCAACCGGGATAACTTCAACCGATTATCGCTTGTCAGGGGCGATTTGACAATATTATAATACCACTTATTGGCTAAGGTGTCAAAAATCAGAACCCGGCAGAATCGTCCCTAAGACTGAACTTAACCTTGGCTCTGGAGGGGGAAAAGATGGAACTTAAAGTTGAACGTCTGAATATCCCGGAGGGCGCCAATCTTATTCTGGGTCAGTCCCATTTTATTAAAACTGTTGAAGATCTCTATGAAATTTTGGTAGGCGCGGTCCCCGGCATCCAGTTCGGCCTGGCCTTTTGCGAATCCTCCGGCGATTGCCTGATCCGCTTCGAGGGCAATGACCAGGAGCTGATGGAAGCCGCTACCGAAAATGCCCGACGCCTGGCGGCTGGACACACCTTTAATGTGCTGCTGCGCAATGCCTTTCCGATTAATGTGCTGAACGCCATCAAGCAGTGCCAGGAAGTCTGTAACATTTATTGTGCCACCGCTAACCCGGTGGAAGTCATCCTGGCCCAGACCGATCAGGGCCGGGGCATTCTGGGGGTTATCGACGGGCTGTCGCCCCGGGGGGTCGAAGGTCCAGAAGGCAAAAGCTGGCGTCAGGAAATCTTACGCAAGCTAGCCTATAAAAAATGAAGGCAGTAATTCTGGCTGCCGGCCTGGGAACCCGCCTGCGGCCTCTCAGCGACCGGGTTCCCAAGCCCTTGTTTCCAATTCTCAACCGGCCGCTGTTAGCACTGATAATCGCGCAACTCCAGGAGGCCGGGTTTTATCAGATCGGCATCAATATCCATCACCGGGCTCCAGAGATGCGAGCCTTTGTGGAACAACACCTCCCGGCTGGAGTGCAATCGCATCTCAGCTATGAGCCAGAGATCTTGGGAACCGGCGGCGGCCTTAAAAAGCTGGCCGACTTTTTGGGAGACCAGCCGTTTCTGGTAATTAACTGCGACATTGTTACGGATCTAAATCTGACCGAAATTTATCAGGCGCACCAGGAGCAGGCCCTGGCCACTCTGGGGCTGCATCATTGCCCTCGCTTTAATCAAGTCTGGAGAAATGCTGCCGGCCATATTGCCGGTTTTGGCCAACCCTGCCCCCCAGAGGCAGTCGGACCGCCCTTGGCCTTTACCGGGGTGCAGGTAGTTTCGCCTCGACTGTTGGAGCGGATGCCGCCGGGCAAGGTCATCAACATCATCGATCAATACCAGGAAGCTATCGCTGCGGGTGGGAAAATCGCTGCCCAGGTGGTAGAGGGCCATTACTGGCAAGACATTGGCACTCCGGAGGCTTATCTGGAGGTCCATCGGCGACTGTTAGCCGGGGAAATCTCCGGCGTGGCCCGATTTTTTCCACCCCTTACTGACCCCTGCCTGGGGGAGGGGGTCGTTTTGGGAGACGGGGTCCGCACTGCCGGAGGCGTCTGTATCGGGCCCGGGGTTCGGATCGGAGCCAGAGTCAGTCTAAAAAATACCGTGATCTGGGCCGACGCCAGAATCGATGCGGATGTTAACCTGAGCGATTGCATTGTCGGCCAGAAAGCCTGGGTCCGGCACTCGGCCCAGGGACAATGTTTGCTTTAGCTTATACTGATGCTGAAGGTTATATTGCCGGAGTTGGTCGAATAAAGAATGCGGCCCATGGACAAAATCCTCATTACCGAGCAACTACAGAGGGCGGTAGCCGCCCTGGGCGGACAGCTCCTGGGACTGTCGCCCCTTTCCGGGGACGGCTCAGACCGCCGGTTTTTTCGGCTCCACGCTGAGGAGCGGCCCCTGGTCTTGCTTTATCAGGGCCAACCACCAGGAGCAGCGGTAACCGAAAATGATTCCTATTTTTTTATCGGTCGCCATCTGTGGCATCAAGGCCTGCCGGTGCCGGAAATCTACCATTATTGTCGGGAAGAAGACTGGTTTTTACTTGAGGACCTGGGAGACTGGAACCTGCAAGACGAGGTTCAGGCCCGGCCCCACTCCGAATCAATTCTGGACTGGTACCGACAGGCCCTGGAACTGCTGGTTCGTTTACAGATCAAGGGCTACCAGGGCTTCAACCCGGCCTGGTGTTTTGATACCCCGGTTTACGACGACCAACTGGTGCGGAGACGGGAGTGCCATTATTTTGTCCAGGCGTTTTTGCAAAACTTCTTAGGCATGGCGGTTGCGCCGGGTGAGCTGGAGGCCGATTTTTCACAGCTATTGGCCCGGGCCCTGACCCCCGGTGAACAATATTTGTTACACCGTGATTTCCAGTCCCGTAATCTGATGATTAAAGATGGCTGTTTGCGCCTGATCGATTTTCAGGGCAGTCGGTTGGGACCTTTGCCTTACGATCTGGCTGCCCTCCTCCTCGACCCCTATGTCGCCCTGCCCCCGGACTGGCAAGACCGGCTCCGGCAATATTATCTGGAAATTTTGAAAGGCTATCTTCCGGTCAAAGACCAGGCCTTTGAAGAACAGTTCTATTATCTGGCGCTGTGCCGTAATTTGCAGATTTTGGGAGCCTTTGGCTATCTCACCCGGGTCAAAGGCAAGCCCCAATTTGCCCAATATATCCCCTTGGCCCTGGCTCGCCTCCGGGAGCGGTTGAACCAGTCTCCCGGTCAGGTCTTCTCCCGCCTGCGGGAAGTGGTGGAACAGGCGCAGGAGATTATAACTTGCTAATTTTTAAGGTTATTTTTATCACCCTGGCAGCATAAAAGTTTAAAAGTGGCGGAATCTGACGCTTTTCTACAGCGTTAAAAACCGCAACGGGAAACCTGAAACCTCCCCAATCTTGGGTCAGAAATCAAAATTGAGAAAAATATCCCCGCCAGGATTGCGGCGGCCGAATTGACTTTCCAGGCTAAGATATTTATTGAGCTTGTATTCCACCCGGAATTGATTGACGTCCTCCGCACTTAAGGGATCGAGGTTGCGTTCGTAAGAAACGGTAATATCCTTGGTTAATTTTTTTCCTACTCCCACTGCACCGCCCCCGCCGTTAAGGCTCAGACTTTCCACCAAAGGTATGGCTCCGCCGAAAAAGTCTTTCATCTTTTCGGCGGTGATGCCTCCTAGAATGCTCATTGCGCCGTGTTCGCGGGTAATGGCGTTGGCCGGCCGATCAAACAGCAGATAAGACAAGACATCGGGCTGAGACAGCGGCGGCATGCTCTCCAGGTGGGTGCGAGGATTGGTTACCGGCCCCGAAGCCACGATGATTAGGGTTACATCATCCATCTCATGACGGGCCCGGGCATCCAACATTATCAATCCCCCCGGAGATCCCGGGAAGGTGACCAAGGCATGTTCGATGTCGAAGACCTTACGGTTGAGAATAATGCTGCCCTGCAAGGATTGAACTTTGCCAGCCAGGAACAGCGGTCGGGGGGGGATTTTGATTACCCTGATGCCGCCGGTCAGGTTGGCTTTCAGATCCTTCTCACGCACCCATACCTTGCCTGGGAGTTTTATATTTAATTTGATCAACAGATTTTTCCATAAAGCCGAATCTTCCGATTCTTTCTGGGCCGGGGTCTGGACCGGGGATGCTTTCTGGGGCTTGATTACCCGAATCTCCGGGTGGCCTGCGGCCTGGAAGAGGCTCAACTTAATCTGGGCTTCAGGTATGGTTACTTGACCGTGCACTTCCAGGTGGGGCCAGGTGCCGCTCAGGTTAATCTGGCCATTGGCCACGGCGCGCGATCCGGCCCGATTCAGGGCCAGGAAGTTAGTCGATTGCAAGCGGTAATCCACTGCGCGGGGCTCTAACCCGACCAGGGTCATGGTTCCGCTCAGAGAGGCCCGGCCCTCGCCGCTATGTAAAACCAGACAGGGCAAGGTTACCTTTTCCTGGTCCAGATGCAATTCCCCAGCAGCCAGATCATAGGGCACTCCGGCTTCCCGTAATTTGAGAAATCCTGATCCCCACTTGACTTTCCCCGCGATGTGAGGATTTTTTAGACTACCAGTTAATTGGGCCTGGACCTCAAGGCCGCTTTGGGCCGCCTCCACCGCCGGGATCAGGTCGGACACCATCGCCAGGTTGAGCTTTTCCCCTTGCAGCCGAATCTGCAACCCTTGTTCTCGAGCCTGGACTACCAGGGGGCAAAAAGACAGAGACAGGGGAATCTGCCCGTTTAGCAGCAAGCCGGGGCCGTCGGCCTTTTCCCGCAGTTGGCCGTCAATCTGGAGCTGGTCAGTGGCATAGGTCCAATCGAGTCGGAAAGTTTGGAATTCGAAGTCAGCTACCCGGCCTGGGCTTATAGTAAGCCGTCCGTCAATCATCGGCGACCTTAAGCTCCCTTTGGCCTTAGATTGAAGGTCTAGCGCTCCCTCAAGCAGCGGTACTGACGGCCATAGATTATTGAGCACAGCCACCGGAAACCGCTCCACGTCCACCCGGAAGGACAATGCCTGTTGATTAGCAATGCCGCCTAAATTGACGGTACAATCCCGATAACGGAAAGAGGCCGGGGAAAGCTCAAACCCCTCGGGGGCGAATCGCAGCTGAATGGGGGCCAGACTCACAACCTGATGCTTCTCCGTTCCCAACCGGCAGGTATCCACCGATAACAAATACGGACGGCTCTGCAGATTCAGAGTGCCGCCCACCAGGCCAACTGACTGTTTCGGCTGATCTAGCCGCAAATCAAAGGCCACTTGCCGCTGCTGGGCCTGGCTGGTTAACCGCACCTTGAAGAGGCTGAGCCAGGGAGACTTAAATTTTTTGCCGGTCAATTCCAGCCGGGCGACATCCGGCGGCCAACCCCTGGAGTCTCCGGAAATTTGTAAGCTCTCTACCGAGAGTTGATGCCAGGCTAGTCGTTGTCCCGAAGCGGTCAGACGCAAATGGGGAGACGCCCAGGAACCGCGAAAACTCCCCCTGGCTTTGACTTCGCCCTTCAGCCCGGCGGGGACCAATGGCCACTGAGCCTGAGGCGACAGTTCCAAGTTGAAATTGAGATCAGCTCCGGTCCGCTGGACCGATCCCTGCAGAGCGGCTTGCACTCCGGCCAGCCGCAGCCGGGCCTGGGGTAGTTTAAGGACGTTCTGCTGCCACTGGCCCTGGACCCGCAACTCCTGGACGGTATATCCCTGGAGAGTCCCTTTGGCGGTCAGGGTCCCTTGGGCCTCTAAAAGGGAGAGGTTGCCAGGCTCCGGCCAGGTAAATTGGCCGGTAAAGTTTCCCTCCACCCGGCCCGCAGGAGCTTTTTGACCTGCCAACAAAGCGGGGTTTAGCTGCTCCACCTTTGCCCCCAACTCACCCGCCAGACCCGGTTTGGGCCCCAAGCCGGGAACCAGCCGACCGGAGCCATGGGCGGCCAGGTGGCCGAAATTGCCCTTGACCTCTGCCTTGAGCTGTTGCTGGGAATCCTCACTGATATCAAAATTTATTTGAGTTTCAGTTACTTCGGCCTGATTATACTGAAAAGGTCTAATTTTTAGATTGCTCTGCAATCGCCCCCCGCTCCAGGGCAGACCGGTGCCGGCCAGACTGAGGGAGCCCCCCAGGGGCGACAGCTTTGCCTCCGCCGGAAACCGATTGACCGCTATAGCCCGAAGGATATCGGCGCTAAGCGAGTCCACCCGGACGTTCAACCAGTAGTCCAGGTTGGCGGAATTTTCGTAATTCAGGCCCCCATTCAGGGCAATATGACATTTCCCCAGACAGATTTTCCCGGTCCCCCTGATATGACGGATATCACCGGTTAATTTAAGATCCCCAGCCATCTTTTGGTCTAAGGGCCATTTCGGCCAAATGCCGCGGACCTGTTTGCCGCTTAACGGCAGCAGCCGAATATCCAGGATAAGCTCGGGGAGATGATCTAATCGGGTCAGACTACCGGTTATCAAACCGGCCGGTTGGTCATTCAGGGTAATATTCAAGGAATCAAGTTGGAGTTTCAGAGCGCTGACCGAAAGCTTGGACTGAAGGGTAATACGCGGGAGATTCGGCGGCGTAAAAGCAAGATGACCACTTCGGACCTGAATAACCTGGTCTAAACGTCCGGGGTTTTTAATGATCAGATCATCGAGTTTCAGATCAAGCCGGCGGATCAGCAATTCTTGCCCCGGACGGGTCAGTCGGACCTCTCCCTGAACGATGC